>CAZEBC010000103.1:0-13932 GCA_964510165.1 uncultured bacterium | reverse complement strand
CCGTCCGGCAGCGGCAAGTCCACCACGCTCAGGCTGCTCGCGGGCCTGGAGGAGCCGACCTCAGGCAACATCTATATTGGGGACAAGCTCGCCAATGGCGTACAGCCTCGCGATCGCGACATCGCCATGGTGTTCCAGGACTATGCGCTATATCCGCATCTGAACGTCGAGCAGAACCTCGGGTTCGGACTGAAGATGCGCGGATTTCCAAAGCGGGAGGTCCGCTCGCGCGTTCTGGAGGCCGCAGGCATGCTTGGAATAGCGGACCTGCTCGATCGCAAGCCGAAACAACTCTCTGGCGGACAGCGCCAGCGCGTCGCGCTCGGAAGGGCGCTTGTCAGGCATCCGAAGGCGTTTCTCTTCGACGAACCACTCAGCAATCTTGACGCTTCTCTCCGCGCGCAGCTCCGCCAGGAGATAAAGTCGCTTCACGAACGGCTGGGAGCGACGATGGTCTATGTCACTCACGACCAGGCCGAGGCCATGTCGCTCGGCCAGAGGATAGCCGTTCTGAACAAGGGGGCCATCGAGCAGGTTGGCGAGCCTGTGGCGTTATACAGAGACCCGCACACCAGGTTCGTCGCCGGTTTCTTCGGAAACCCGCCAATGAATTTTGTCGAGACTGAAGTGGCGCGTGTGAGCGATTTGATAACACTCGATTGCAAGGGAGTTTCTCTTGGACTCTCACTCGCCGATCATAGCGCCCTTCCGCGCAGAGTGGTCGCGGGGTTCCGGCCGGAGGAAATCCGCTTGGGCGATGGCGCGGGCGCAGACGGGCTTTGTGGAACCGCGAGGATTACAACTATCGAGGCCATGGGCACCGACACGTTAATTCATCTCGAAGCAGGTGGTCTTGCGATTCTGGGGCGGGTGCTGGGATTCGCGGAGTTCAAGGCAGGCGATGAGATACGGTTCAATGTCCCACCTTCAAAGATTCATCTGTTTGACGCCGACACCGGCACGCGGATTGGACTCGTGGAGCGCCGTTGACCTTACCCCGAAGTCTTCTGTCGTTCGGCGACATAACGGTACAGCCGGTTTATCGCGAGTTTGTAATCGAACTTCTCGTTTGTATCTATGAACTCGATGCCGATCCTCGTTTCCCCGGCGGAGTCTCCCTGCTCGACTCGCCTGATAATGCCCTTAAGTGCGATAGGGCTTTCGTTCGGAGCGAGCGCAAAGCGCATGCCCAGCTTGACGCCCACGCGAGCGGCGGCGCCGGTCTTTCCTGTGGTGGCGAGAAGCATTCCACCGACACTGACATTGACGATGCGGCCCTCGAACCGGAGGCGCGAAGGGAAATTCCATGTGCCCGGCTCTTGTGCGAGCCAGTCGGCCTTGTCGCCGACGACTCCGCACTGGACCGAAATCGGACGCCCAAGCGGAATAGACACCCTGACATGCTGGCGTCGGTCGGCGATCCTCAGGATGTTCGGATAGGAAATCTCAAGCGCCGGCGCCTTCCGTTTGCTCGCGAGGGTGAGGGTGGCCTTCCTCAATACCACGCTCTCGAACAAGTAGCGCTTTTCATTGAGAGCGAAAAAGACGTTAACGTTAACGCCCGGCTTGAGGGCGATGGCCGGGCCGTCGGTCATGGGAATGTCAATGATGAGGGAATCGCCGTCGACCGCTTTCTGCATTTCCAGCATTCGGCTCTTGTAACGAAAAATAGCGTCGCGCGATTCGATGGTGATCAGGAGGGGGACGTTATAGGCGCACGCCAATTCGAGCAATCGCTCAATCCGGCTGGTCGAAACGAATTCGGATTGCTCCTTCGTCACGCGCCGCCCTCCGTTTATTTCACCAACTTCGCGATCTCGCGCAGGTGCCTGGGGGTCGTCCCGCAGCAGCCTCCCAGTATCTTAATCCCCATGCCGAGGAGCGGCCGCATCTTTTCGGCCATTTCGGAAGGACCTTCGGGATAGACCGTCCTGTCGCCCTCGAGCACCGGCAATCCTGCATTGGGCTTGGCGAAGAGAAATCGCGATGTGTTCTCGGACATCTCTTTCAGAATGTGTGCCATGTCTTCGGGGCCGGCGCCGCAATTTGCCCCGATTACGTCGGCGCCATACTGCTCGAGCGACCTGGCCGCCGTCGCGGGGGCGACGCCCATCATGGTGCGATAGCCGCGCTTGTCGCGGTTGAACGTCATCGAGGCGAATATCATGCAACCGGTGCTTTCTTTCGCGGCTTCGATTGCGGCCCGGGCTTCGTTGAGGTCGGCCATTGTCTCGACACAAATGATCTCGGCGCCGCCCTCCTCAAGGGCCTTCACCTGCTCGCGAAACGCCTCGCGCACCTCGGCAAATGAGAGAGCGCCATACGGCTCGATGAACTCGCCCGTCGGCCCCACCGACCCGGCCACATACCGGCCGGCACCGGCGGCGGCCCTGGCGTTCCTTGCGGCCTCGCGGTTTAGCGCGGCGGTCTTTTCGGCCAGGCCGAACTTGGCGAGCTTCAGCCGGGTTCCCCCGAATGAATTAGTCTCCACAATGTCGCAGCCCGCATCAAAGTAAGCCTGATGGATTTGCCGGACGACCTCCGCATGCGATATGTTCCATTCCTCCGGGCACTCGCCGACGCCCAGCCCCTTGGCTTGAAGCATCGTTCCCATCGCGCCGTCAAACACGAGCGTTGCGCCCGCCTTCAGCCTATCGAGAAGGTTCATGTCATCCTCTCCTGTACGCGCACTTCCTGAACCCGCATCTCCTGCACGGAACTTCCGACTCGAACTCGCGGTTCCCCTCAACGAGCGGCATGACGAATGAGATTGATTTCTTGGGCTGCATCATGCAGTGGTCGTTCAGCGATACGCCGATTGGCGAGGGATCGAGCAGCGCGAACAGCGCCAGTTGCCCGCTCGTGTCCCAGGCGCCATAGCCGGGGCTCGCCCTGGTTACGGGCGAAAGCCCGAGCTTTCGCGGCTCCGAGCAGATATTGGCCGAACACTTCTCGGCCACGTCCTCCACGGCACGGTTGGCGAACACATCGGCGATCATCGCGCCCAGATAATCGCCCGCGGCGAAGTATTCCTGGATGATGCGGTCAATCCCTTCGCCGACGGTGCAGACGGCAACCGCCAGCGAATTCGCGCCGCCGAGGAGACCCTTCAAGGTATCATCGCTTATGGCGCCGCCGCCCGCCTTCACTTCGCCGTTTCCCCCGCGGGTGATGTCCACTACGGTATAAATGGCCTTCCCGCGCATGCTTTGCTCACAGCGCTCGGTTTCGGAAAGAATCTGCTCCAGAATGGAGGCGCTTACAGTTCCCCTGTCGCCGTACCCGAGCGGTCCGAGAATATCATCGAGCGATACGCTAAAGTGTATTTTTTCAACTTTAGCGGAGTGAATCATCAAGATTTCCTGTTTTCTTGAAAGCTTCGAACATCGTCTTTTTCTGTTCGTATGAGACCTGGATGGCGGCGGAATCGTCGTAATCGCTCAGTATGAACCCGCCCTGCGGCGTTGACCAATGCTCCAGCAACAGGCGGGCCTCCTCCTCGATCTCCTCGCGAGTCCCATGCGGCAGCGTTTTCTGGATGTCAACCAGCGACTCAAAGCATATCTTGCCGCGGAACCGCCTGCCTATCTCCTCGATGCCGAGCGCGCGCGGCTGTTGAAGGTTGATCACATCGAGGCCAAGCTCGATGAATTCGGGCAGCAGGTCGTTGACCTTTCCGCAGGAGTGAAGCCAGAAATGCATGCCGGCATTGTGGGTCGCCCCGAACAACTTCTCATAGCGCGGCCGGAAGAACTGCCGCCACATCGGCACGCTGATGAACGTCGACTGCTGGGTGCCCCAGTCATCGGTCATCGTGACGCCGTGCAATTTGCCGGGAAATCTTCGGGCGAGATTCTCGACGAGGCCGAGCTTGAAGTCGAGGATTATGTCAAGCAAACTTTCGATGAGTGAAGGGTTCAAGTAGAGGTCGGCGAGCGATTCGGTGAATCCGTGCAGGAAGTGCAGTTGCTCGAAGAGCCCGAACCCGATGTAGCCTAGGACGTATCTGTCGCCGGAGTAGGGGAGCACCATCTCGACCGGCGCGTAGCGCGCGTCATCATGCGGGTCGGGGAAGCGGTGGCTCTTGAGGTCGTCCAGTGTCTTGATCGGATGCTGCTTCACCTGGCCCATGTTGGCCAGGTCGGTCTTTTCATATACGCAACCCCACTCGTCCTCATCGGGATTGGACGGCTGATAATCCTTTCCGAAGCCACACGCGACGGTGTACACGTCGTTAATCCCGATCTCATCGAACCGGATGCCGATGCGCGGCGGATTATCAAACTCGATTGCTTTCCGTATGATCTCATGGGCGGTCATCATAATCCAGATAATACCAGAATTCCGCCGCACCTTCAAACCCCTGCCTGGGACCAGGTCTTCACAAACTGGATTTCAGTTCGTTCCGTCGCCGTTCTCATCTTGCACTCCTGACGAATCATCAGTTGTGGATTCCGCTATAGAACCGCGACGAATATTGAAATCCGCTCTCGCGTTCATATATTATTCTCCTTGAATGGAGGACGTAATGGCCATAAAGCTGGTTTCAGATATTCATGGCGCGCACGCGGCGCTGTCGGCCCAAGTGACACCGGCTGACACGCTTGTGATGCTCGGCGATTACGCCAATCTGCTCGACTTCGAGACGCTCGACGGAATCATCACCGAGATTCTGACACGACCGCGCGTCATCCGCGTCATGATGCAGGTCGCCCGTGGCGAAATGAGAGAGGCTGAAGAACTCGTGCGGGAGCTTACGCTGCCCGCCGGCAAACATTATCGCCAGGCCGCCGAGCTTCTCGCCGAGAGCTACACAGCCCTGTTCGAATCGATCCCGTGCGACGCATACCTCATCTTCGGGAACAACGATTTTCCCGACGTGCTCCAGCAATGCAGAAGGGACAACGTCCACGTGCTCAACGGAGAGACCGCCACGATAGAAGGCCTTCGGTTCGGCTTCGTCTCAGGCTCGCCGCCGCACAGCCTGACATTGAGCCTGCAGGGCAGCGCCGACCACGAAACTTACTCATCACGGGTGGCCGCACTCGGTCCGGTGGACGTCCTCTGCTCACATGTGCCGCCGTCCGGCCTTGGACTCGAATACGACGTCGTGATGGCGAGAGACGAAGCCAGCAGCGAGGCGCTGACGGAGCATATCGAGACCCACAAGCCTCGCTACGCCTTTCATGGACACGTCCATAATCCCGGCAAGGAAACCGCGACGCTGGGCCCGACCCGCGTGATGAACCTGGGCTACTTCAGGCGGCACGGCAAGGTGTTTACCCTGCCGGATTCAGGAGGAGGCCAACATGGCGCGCAGACCAAAAAGATCGGACGAGGACATTCAGCTTGACCGCGCCTTCGAGGCGCAGCAGCGCAGATTGAACCGGAAGTGGACGAGAAACGCGCTAAGTGGACTGGTCCTGCTCGTGGTGATTTTCATCGCGCTCCAGTTCACGCCGTACCACGACATCCATAAGGTCGCATTCAACGCGGTGAAGAACTTCGTGAGCGGCCTCACCTCCGGCTCCGGGCGGAGCGAGCCGAACCCGAAATACTGGTGAGCTACTCGAGCCGCGCCAGCCGGCCGGCGACAAATCGCTTGTCAATCGTCACCTTCTTGCCGCGCGAATTCGGCGCGTCGAACATGATGTCGTGCATCACCTCTTCGATGATTGAGCGAAGCCCTCTCGCGCCCAGGCTCGTCTTCATCGCGTGCTCGATCACCAACTTGAGCGCGGTGTCGGTGAACCGGAGTTCGATATCATCGAGACTCAGAAGCTGAGTATATTCCTTCAGGATTGAATCGGGCGGTTCCTTGAGAATGCGGATCATGTCGTCGTCGGTCAGCGCATCGAGTTCGACCACGACCGGCAGCCTTCCCAGGAATTCGGCCAGCATCCCATATTCCAGCAAGTCTTTCGTGGTCACCCTTCGACGTTTCTCGCATTTGTCCGAGACGCGCTTGTCTCTGAAGCCGACCGGCCTGCTCTCGTGCTGGATCAAAGGCATGTCCGAAAATGTGCCCGCGCAGATGAACAGTATTTCCGAAGTGTCCACGAGCACGAAGTCGTGCTTGCTCCAATGCTGTGTGACGTTCAGGGGCACGAACACCTCGGAACCCTCGAGCAGTTTAAGGAGCGCCTGCTGGACGCCCTCGCCCCCGATGTCGCGTGAGCCGGCGCCCGTCCGCGCCCCGTGTGTGCGCCTCGCTATCTTGTCTATCTCGTCAATGAAGATGATGCCTCGCTGCGTTTCCTCGGTGCGGCCGCCCGTCTTGAACAGCAGTTCGGCCACCATCACCTCGACGTCTTTTCCGTAATATCCCGCCTCGGTGTACTCCGTCGCGTCCACGACCGTGAACGGCAGATTGAGCACGGTCGCCAGATTCCTCGCGATATGAGTTTTGCCGCAGCCGGTCGGCCCGATGAGCAGGATGTTCGCTTTCTTGATCGGGTTGGGCTGGCCGGCCTTCTTGTGGAGGACGCGTTTCTGGTGATTGTAGGCCGCAATCGCCACAATGCGCTTGGCGCGCTCCTGGCCTATCACGTATTTGTCGAGGTGGTCATATATCTGGGCCGGAGTCAAAAAGTCGGAAGATTCTCGGCGGGCCGTCTTCATGCTGCTTCCCCCCTGTTGCTGCTTTGGGATGACAAACCACGCACCACAAGAAGAATGCTATCACGTCAGATGGGCTTTGTCAATCAAACCAGAGAGGCAGTTAAGTTGGGGAAACCATGCCGCATGGTATCCCCAATTCGGCGTTCGCTTTCTCTCAATCCGATGTCGGCAGCACAATATGAAAACTGCTTCCTTTTCCCACCTCGCTCTCCACCCAGATGCTGCCGCCATGCAGATTGACGAGTTCCTTCGTGATGGCCAGCCCGAGGCCTGTCCCACCCTTGGCGCGGGTGATCTCGTTGTCCACCCGATAGAACTTCTCGAATATCTTTTCCTTTTCCTCGGCGGGAATGCCAATGCCGTCGTCGCTCACCACCACCCTGATCTTGTCCCCTTCGCGAGTCAGGCCGATTCGAACGTGTCCGCCCGCATTGGTGTACTTGATGGCGTTCGACAGCAGATTCGACAACACCTGCATCAACCGCTTCCGGTCTCCCATGACGCACGTCATGTTGTCGGGCACAAGTATTTCGGTGGAGAGGGCGACCCGGTTTGGCAGGGCAACACCTTCGAATAGGTCGGCAGCCTGCCTCACGATCTCGGCGAGCCTCAGCGGCTCCAGCTTCATCTTCATCTTGGCCGCGCCCATCTTCTGCAGGTCGAGCAGGCTCGTGATCAGACCCGACAGCCGGTCGCACTCGTCATTAATAATGTTCAGGTATTTTTCCACGGTCGTGTCGGAGAGCGAATCTTTCTCGAGCAGCAATATTCCGGTGAGGCTCTTTATCGAGGTGAGCGGCGTCCGAAGTTCGTGCGACACGGTCGAGACAAAACTGCTCTTGGCCTCATTCAGCCGGCGCAGTTCCTCCTCGACGCGCTTGCGCTCGGTGATGTCCTTCGCGATTCCTGAAACGCCGACTATCTCGCCTTCGGCGCTGCGGATGGGCGAGAGCGTCAGCGCGATCTGCGTCGTCTGACCGTCTCCGCGAACGGCATCGGTCTCAATGGTGGCGATGCTGCCCGACGTCAGGACGTCGCCTACTTGCGTTCTTAATGATGCCGCCAGCCGCTCCGGCACGAAATCGTAGAACGAAGCCGCGATCGCCTCCTGTTTGTTCCTCTTGAAAATGACCTCCGCGCCATGGTTCCACGAGACGATCAGATGTGAGCGGTCCAGCGTGAATATGGCGTCACCCGCCCTCTCCACAAGGTTCTCCAGGTATTCCTTGGTTTTCCTGATCTCCGCATACAGCCTTGCGTTCTGGACCGCGATCGCGATTTGCCCCGCGATGATATGCAGCACCCGCTCGGTCTCGGCGGTAAACGTCCTCGGGACCGCGCTGTTGACCACCAGAATGCCGACCGTCGTCTCCTCCAATATCAGCGGGAACGCTACCAACGAGCAAATACCGAGAGCGTCTCCACACCCGGGCCGGAAACGGGTCTCCGCCTGGGTGTCGCAGATGAGGCATGGCGTCCCCGAGGAAACCACGTCACGCGCGACCTTCTCTATCATCTCGGGCAGCGGTTGCTCCGACTCCGGGTCGCCGCTCGTCACGCGAACCTCGAACGCCCCGCTCTCCGGATTCAGCAGGATGATGCTGCCGTTATCGGCCCCGAACAACTCCATGAGCTTGCCCAGTATGGGTTTGAACGGGTCCTGCGACAAGATGGCCTGACTTGTCGCGTCGGTGACCAGACGCAGCAGCGAGATTTCTTCGATCTTCCTTTCGAGCAACCGGCTCGTTTCGGCATTGGCCTCCCTGAACACGCCAAGCTCTTTCTCGAGCCGCCCGATGCGGTCGGCCAGCCGGCGGCGGTCCTCGAGCAACGAGGTGATCTTGCGAAGCAGGACCTCGCCGGGGTCGCCGTCCGAAGTGTCTGCGCCGTCCCGCTGCTCCAGCAGTTTCAGCGCCGCCCTGACGCTGTCATTCGCTCTCGCGAGTTCGCGCCTCATGTTACAAAGCCTCCGACAGGTATCCTCATATGGTATTGGCGACAGCGGATCCCCTCATCCGCTTGTCCAGTTTGAAAAGGAGATCGACGCTCTCCTCTGGCGATATGCCGTCCTTCAATGCAATCTCGGCAAATGGCAATCCACCCGTCTTCAGCCGCGTGAACTCATTCGCGAAATGGTCCGCGATGTTCACAAGCCTCGCCAGCTTGGGTACCGTTTCCGCCGCCTCGGGCCGATGATGGCAGCGGATGGCCTCGCTCAGGCTCACCGGCAGGTTCCATCGCTCCGACAGCCAGTAACCGATGTCCGCGTGATCGAATCCGAAAAGCAGGGTTTCTGCCTCGTTCGCCCTCAGCCCTTTCGTCTCCATGCACTCAAGCACTGCGGAGAACATCTTGGGAAAATACTGGTCAAGCACGGCTTTGCCGATGTCGTGCAGCAATCCCGCCGTGAACGAACTCTTGTCGTTTATGCGCCACTCCTTGTCCATGATGTCGCTCATCGCGGCGCATATGAGCGAGTGGTTCCACAGCCTCGTCCGATGCCCGGCGCGGTCGCCCCCGCTGAACATGTCGAGCACCGAGATCGCCAGCGACAGCCGCCGAATCTCGTTGAACCCCAGCACCACCACCGCGTCCGACACCTTCACTATCTCGCGGTAGAAACCATAATACGCCGAATTCACCATCTTCAGTATCTTTGCCGTCAGCGACTTGTCCTTCACTATCTCATCCGCGAGGTCCGCCGCCGACGAGTTTTCATTCGTGATGATGTCCAATATCCGCGCCATCACCTGCGGGAGCGTGGAGATTTCCTGTATCTCCACCAATTTCGTCTTGAATTTCTCGATCATCACATCCATGGTCCGCCGTTCCACCCAACCTGAATCGAAACGTTCTTCCCCCGCGCGCACTAAACCGCCCCCAAGGGAAGAAATTTCCGTGCCAAGAACTTCCCTTCGAACAAATTTGTACGCGCGGCCTGTCGCCGGTTACGCTACACTTTCGCCCCGCCAACAGAAATGCTATAATGAATTGTCACGCCAACGCCCGCGGGCGTTGCGGAAGTGATGGCGTATCAAGTGGTTGTATGGTTTGGCGAGCGCGCTCCTTGTCGGAATCGCAGGCGTGCTTTTCCGCTTATGGGCCAAAGCGACATCGGAAAGCGCGAGAAAGTGCGGAAAAACGTACTCGTGAGCCGAACCAGCCAGAGACAAGGCGAACAAGATTGTCCACGCTTTCTTCACTCTTGTTCTTCGCCGCAGTTCTCTCCCTCAGGGAGAGCAGACCCACCCTCTCCCTCTGGGAGGCGGCAGGGTGAGAGAGCTTTAACCAGAGACTCGAAAGTTTGGGAGACAGTGATACATGAAGCGAAACAAGCATGATTCCAATGGCAGCGCGCGCGTCGCGCTGGAACACTGTGGCAGTTACGACCCCGACAAAGTGTTCAAGGCCGTTGACAAGGCGATTGACGAACTCGGCGGCATGAGCCGTTTCGTGAAGCGTGGCAACAAGGTGCTGCTCAAGCCAAACCTGCTCATCTCACGCGCTGCCGACAAGCACGTCACTACGCATCCCGACGTCGTGCGCGCCGTCGTCAGGCTCGTCAAGAAGGCAGGCGGCAAGCCCCTCATCGGCGACAGCCCGGCGCTCGGAAGCGCCGAACGCGTCGCCTCCAAGTGCGGCATCGCCGACGTGGCGCTCGAAGAAAAGGCCGAAATCGTCAACTTCAACCGGCCCGAAGACGTGGACAACCCCGACGGCGTCATGTTCAAGAAATACAAGATTGACCGCGCGGTCGTCGAGGCCGATGTCGTCATCAATCTTCCCAAACTGAAGACTCACGGCCAGATGACGCTCACCTTGGGCGTCAAGAACACCTTCGGCGTCATCCCCGGCACCCGCAAATCGCAGTGGCACCTCGCCGCCGGAACCGACCGCATGCACTTCGCACGCATGCTCGTCGATCTTCACCGCAAAGTCGCGCCCGCGCTCACCGTCATGGACGCCGTCATCGGCATGCACGGCAACGGTCCGCAGAACGGAGACCTCAAGCGCATCGGCCTCATTATGGCCTCCAGCGATTCCGTCGCGCTCGACGCAGTCGCCTGCGAGGTCGTCGGCCTCAAACGCGAGCGCATGCTCACCGCCCTGGCCGCCGAGGAGATGGGTGTCGGCGAGACACGCCTCAGTCACATATCCGTCGCCGGCGAGAGCATAGACGGCTCAAGAGTCGCCGGCTTCGAGTTCCCGAAAGTCATCGACGTCATGAACCTGTTCCCGGGCGTGCTCCGCGAGCCGCTGCGCGACTGGCTCACCACGCGGCCCGTCCTCAACAAGAAGAAATGCGAAGGCTGTCTCATCTGCATGAAGAACTGCCCCGCCCAGGTCATCGAGCCTAAAAACGACATCGTGCAGTTCAACCTCAAGAAATGCATCCGCTGCTTCTGCTGCCAGGAAATGTGCCCGCAGGGCGCAATCCGCATCGGAACCGGCCCTCTCGCGCGCATCCTCCGGCTCTAGCGGGGCCACCCGGACCAGGTTGTCGGCAACGACCTGGATCCACAGTTTTTTGTTGATTATCTCAGGGTTTTTGCAGCGGAGAATGTCCATGCCTATTGGTGGTTTTGATGTCGCGAAGGTGCAGTTCCCGCTCAGTTTCAGACAATCTCTGAGCCGTACTCGACGGTATGCGCGGCAAAACAGCGGCATTGAGCGTATGCCTCGACCTTCTTCTTGATGCGAATGGCGTGCTCGGCGGAGTCGGCGATTCCGAAGACCGCGCTGCCCGAGCCGCTCATCAGCGCGCCTTTGGCGCCCGCCTTCATCAAGAGGATTTTCAATTCGCCGATTTCAGGGTGGAGCGAGGCGACTGGTGTCTCGAGCGCGTTGTGAAGGAACGGTCCGACAGCTTCGCTCAAAGGCGATTCGGGGGACGCCGACAGCGAGATTATGCACTGATTGAATCTCTCGGTGCATTGCGGCAGGGTCTCGGGCGAGGGAGCGCCGCACTTCGGCGCATTCAGCAACGCGTACGCCGAGGCGGTCGATACGGAGACGCCGTTTGGAATCGCGATCACCAGCTGATTCTGAGCGAGGGGAGGCAGCCTGACCAGCCGGTCTCCAATCTGCCATGCGGCTGCGAGTCCGCCCGAAAGGAAGAACGGAACGTCGGCGCCGATGGAGCGAGCGATGTCTCGCAATTGTCGTTCCGGCAATCTGGAGCCCAGCAGTCTGCTGACGGTGACCAGTATCGCCGCCGCATTGGAACTGCCCCCGCCCAGTCCCGAGCCGGGCGGGATATTCTTTCTGAGAATGATGCGGATGCCGCCCGGATAGCCGACTGCATCTTTCAGGCTGAGGAACGCTCTGAGCGCAAGGTTGGAATTGTCGGTTGGAACGTCCGGATGGTCGCAGCGCAATTCGATTTCCTGCGGCGTGAGTTCCATCTCGATCTCATCGTGCAAGCTGACGGACTGGAATACGGTTTCGATGTTGTGATAGCCGTCCGGCCTCTTGCAGATGACGTCCAGATAGAGGTTGATTTTGGCGAAGGATTTTATGGAGGCTCGTGTTGGCACGCGCGTGATGTCGTTTTGGGATGGAGGCTGGCGTCACATCACTTCACAAACAGCCCGCAGTGACATTTTCCATGCTTCTCGATGTCCTCGCGATGATATTCGCACGGACAGATCAGTTTTCGGTCCTCCACGGGGTCGCCCGAGACGAAAAAGCACGGGCAATACGCTCTGCCGTACTTGGCCTTGTTTTTCGCGAGTCCGGTGATGATGGTCTCGACCACCTGCGCGTCCGGGCTCAACTTATAGCCCGCGCGCTGTGCGTATTTCTCGGAGCCTTTGCGGAGCCTTTCCTTCGATTGCGTGAGGTCTTTTTCGTCATCCATATTCATATTGGAAATCCGGGTTCACACTCACATCTCAAAGATAGTTTACCAAATAACTGCGCCGACTGACAACCTGTCTCTTCCCATTTCAGTCCAGATACCCGAGAGACTTCAGCATTTCCACCGCGAATTCGTCGTGCTTCAGACGGTCCCCGGTCACCGCCGGCGCAACCGGTTCCTGCGGGTCCCAGTTCTCGAGGGCGCCTCTCAGGTTTTGCGCCACGTCCGGGAATTCGTCTACCAGGTTGTTCATTTCTCCGGGATCATTCTTGATGTTATAGAGCTCGTATTCGCGGCCGGTCATGAGCCGAAGCCCTTCTTCCGCTCCCGCGCGTATGAGTTTCCAATCGCCGACCCGAATGATTCTGTGATTCGGATGATGGTCTCCCGCGATAGTGTAAATGGGCCTCTCTGTCCGGTTCTCTTTTCCAGACAACAACGGCAGCAAGCTCGTGCCTTGAAGTCCGCGCACATTTGAGATGTCCAACAAATCCATCAGCGTGGGAACCATGTCGATCAAGCCGACGGGCTCGTCCACGATATGATTTGAGGTGCGCCTGAGTTCCGGCGCCACAATGATCAACGGAACACGAGAACATGGCTGATAGGGCAGTCTCCCATGCTCAAAGAAATAGTTGTGATCGCCCAGGCTTTCGCCGTGGTCCGCGGTAATGACGATGATGGTTCTTTCGTACAGCCTTTTTCTTTTCAGATATGAAACGAGCCGCTTCAGTTGATCGTCCCAATATCGAATCTCCCGATCATACTGGGCTTTGTAGTATTCAGGGTCAACGATAAGCTCCTCCGAGTCCGGCTTGAATTGCCGCTGATACGTCGGGATAAGCACTGCGGGGACGGGCTTGCCGGGAGACCAATCCGCGAAGAACTTCTCATAGGATTTGGGAGGGACATACGGGCCGTGGGGTTCCATATAGTGCAGCCACAGAAAGAACTTTTCTCGTCGTGAAGCCTCGATGAGCTTGAGAGCATGGTTAGTCACTATCGTCGCATTCGTGTATTCCTTCACGAGTCCCGGCCTGTTTCTGAACTCATCGGTCCCCGTCTTCCGGACGAACTCATCTATCCATGATTCCAGGAAGACGTCAAAGCCCTGGTCGAATCCGAAGGTCTTCCCCACATTATAGTTGGCCACAACCGCCATTGTGCGGAAACCCTCTTGACGCAATATCTCGGACACGACCGTCAGCGAATCGGGGAGACCATAGGTTAGAACATGCAAGGTTCTCTCCGGTGTGGAATAGGTGCTGGTGAGCATTGAGGCCATGCTCGCCTGGGTCTTTGGCCACTGCACAATGGCCTCTTGAAACAAGACCCCATCTTTGGACAACGCATCGAGAAAAGGGGATGTGTCCCTGGTGTAGCCATAGCATCCAAGATGGTCCGCACGAAGCGCGTCGACGGAAATGAGAATGAGATTGCGGTGCTCCGGC
>CAZEBC010000102.1:0-13985 GCA_964510165.1 uncultured bacterium | reverse complement strand
CCCTTAAAGGGGAAAGCACATCAAAGCCCTCGTTCTTTCCTTACCTTGTCAATGGTGTTGTTGATGATTGCATCGACCAATGACGGCATGAAACGATTAACGATGTTGAACATCTTCCCGGAAAAGTTTGGGATAATGAGAAAGGTTCCGCGTTCAAGCCCTTCGAGGGCTGCCCTGGCCACGTCTTCAGCCTGCATCAACTTTGCGCCTTCCGAAATCCTCAGGGTCTCGACAGGTTTTATCTTGGTTTCATCTCGAAGCATTGGCGTATCGACATCGGGCGGGCACAACACGCACACCTTGATATTGTACGGACGAACCTCGCTTCGCAGCACCTCCGAGAATCCGACTACTGCAAACTTTGAGCCGGAGTATCCCGCATAGCCGAAAATGCCTTTCAGGCCCGCAAGACTTGACACATTCAGTATCCAACCCTGCTTCCTCTCCATCATCCCGTTCAAAACCTGTTTTATCATGTATACCGTGCCGAAATAATTGACCTTGATCTCCGTCTCGATGCTTGGGATCGGAAGCTTTTCAATGTATCCCGGAAGTGATACCCCGGCCGAATTGACGAGCAGAGACACTAGACCGCACTCCGACTGGGCCGCCTTTACCGCTTCCTGCACCGAGTCCAAGTCCGCCACATCCGCGCTGAAGAAGCCGATTCGTTGAGAAGAATTGACAACGTTCTTTCTCAATTCGGTGCTTGCTCGTTCCAGTTGGTCGCGCCGTCTGGCGACCAGAAACACGTTTGCGCCGCGCCTGACCAGTCGCTCGGCGATGGCCAGTCCTATGCCGCTCGATCCCCCGGTCACTATCGCACAAGTATCCTTCAGTTCCATCTGTTCCTCTCCCGTTACGTTACGCCGCCTCAGTGGGTTGCAGATGTGCCTCTCCTGAGGGATCGTATTTCCCACAATGCCATATAAAAAAGGGCCAATGTACCAATGCAAATGATAAGAGCGCTGTGACGAGGCTGGGTTATCGGCAAAAACATCCTCACTGGACGTTCCGCTATGAGAAAGATTGCAGCCGCGCCGAGAATCGGTTTCATTGTAGGTACCGACGCCCCCGAGGAATACATTCGAGGCGGACTTAACACGACCAGCGCCATCGGAATGGTCAAGACGAAATAGTGAAGCCAGACCAACGTGGCCGACAGCAGATATATAAGACAGCCGGTCGCCACCATGAGGACTTCCCCGAGCACCCCGCCGTTCACATCGTCGTTCGCTCTCGTAGGCACAGTCTCGGGTTTCCTTCTCGACCGCCAAACAAAAGCAGTCGCCAACACAAGGAAGGCTCCCATCAAATACGCGGACGCTTTCACGCCGACCCAATCCCGAACCAACATCGCGAGCGAGCAATTATACTGGTCCACCACGTAGCGGTAATCGGACACTTTAGGCATTATCGCCAGCCAATCGAACCAGCACCGGTACGAACCGAACACAAGGCGGGAGGTGAGGACCGCTGTGGCCGCGCCTGCTGCAAGCCCCGCGCACTCGAGTACCAGCACCTTGAAGCGACGGTTTATCAGCCAGTACATGGTCAGCATAAGCGCCACAAACAGCAAGTTAGGCTTCGCCATCACCGCCAGTCCAAGAATAAGACCGCTCAGGAAGTCATGACCCGGAAGCCTCCGACCGTTCTTGATGAGAAGGAATGATGCCAGCAAGCCCAATTGAAGCTGGTTTACGTTTGCAACCCTCACATCAGACAACAGTGGTTCGAACAAGTCCGTGAACACCACCGCCGCCGCGAGCGTCATTGCCGGTGAATAGCCAAGCAGCTTGCCGATGCAGATAATGGCAAACACACTGCTTACGAAGCAAAAGACCCTGTATGTCAACAGATCGCTCATGAAATGCTGAGTGGATAGGAGGGCCGCTAGGGAGTACAGGAAAGGCGTCGAGACATGGGAACCGAGGGTGCGCACTGAGTAAACATCCCTTGGCTCCGCGCGAGCCAGGGATCGGCCCACTTCCCACTTCTCATAGAAGTCGTACCCGGCGATCTCGCTGCCGTAGCTCCAAAGCTTCAGGACATTAAAGATCAGCAGGAGAGCCAGAAACATGAGGAGCGGCCACTGGAACGCATCGCTGTGGTCTCTCAATGGGTTATCGGGTTCTTGTTGCAAGAAGACTCCACCAACCAAACATATTGCCCCCGCAAACGGTTCCGGACGGCGCGCCCGCAGGCAAATGATAGCAGTAGACCGCAAACCATGTCAATCCTCATTCCATACAATCGCCTCGCCTTCGGAGGAGGACTGCGGCCATCCCATGCGTTATGTCGTCCGCCTGACCTTCTTGAACCCATATCCCCCTCATGATATAATTCCGAAGAAGTAAATAGGCGGGCGACGGTCTATGAGAGCCACTTCCGACAAGAGGGAAAGACTTGATAAGTTGATGGTTGACTTGAACTTGGCCCCCACCAGGGCGAAAGCGAGGGCGCTGATACTGGCAGGCCGGGTTCGTGTTGACTCACATCCGGCCGACAAGGCGGGTGAAGTCGTGAAGCCGGGAAGCGACGTCGAGTTGGTCGAGGGCGCCGAGTTCGTCAGCCGCGGTGGCGAAAAGCTCGAGTGCGCTGTGCGCTATTTCAATCCCGTCGTCCAAGACAAGATTGCGATTGATGTCGGGGCTTCGACCGGGGGGTTCACTGAATGTCTGCTTCGCCATGGCGCCCGAAAAGTATATGCCGTTGACGTTGGCTACGGTCAGCTCGCCTGGCAACTCCGGACCGACCCGAGAGTGGTCGTGATGGAGCGCGTCAACGCGCGGATGCTTACGCCCGCTCTATTCGATGAGCGTCCCCAGTTCGCCACCGTTGATGTCTCCTTCATATCTCTATCTTTGATTTTGCCCGCTCTCGCAAACGTCCTGACGCATGACGGCGAAATAATCGCGCTTATCAAGCCGCAGTTTGAGGCCGGCCGCGAAAAGGTTGGAAAAGGCGGGGTTGTGCGCGACCCGGCTGTTCATATTGAGGTAATTGACAGAATCGCCGCTCTTGCGGAAAGCCTCCGCTTCAGTTCCAAGGGCGTCATTGATTCTCCCATTCTGGGCCCGGCCGGCAACAAGGAGTTTTTCATGTATCTGACCCGGCATAATTCTTGACGGAGGGGCGAAGCATGGTGAGATGCCCGAAATGCAGAGAGCTGATGCAGGAACGTGAAGCTTGGGGACATTATGGCGCGAAGCTGCTGCTTTACCAATGTCCCACGTGTCGCGGGCTTTGGCTCGATCAAGACGTCGTTTTCGCTGTCAGCCGTGACTCCGCATTGGAAGCCGAAACCGAAGTTGCGCTTGACGAGATATCCATCCAGCGGCGCGAGGCGGCTCTGTATTGTCCCCGATGCGAAGTCTTCTTGACCGAACATTCCGGAGGCGGCCTCCCGCCGGGATTGCATATTGACTACTGCACAACCTGCCAAGGATTCTGGTTTGACAAAGGAGAGTTGATGCTCTACAAGAGTTATCTCGAGAAAAAACGAGGGAAGAGCAAACAGCGCCTTATTGAAGACGAAGCGCGCAAACGAAAGGAGCGCGCCCTACATGCCGCCGCACAGATAAGGCTCGAACAGCCCATCCATGCGTATCGCGGAATGACAGTCGCCAAGTCCCTGATCACAACCTTAATCGACCTTTGGATTTGATGCACGGTGAACAAGGAAAAACCCAAAATAAAGCGCGTGGGACTGATTGTGAATCCTACCAAGACCAATGCGTTTACCCTGATTAAGCAGGTGGTTGCCTGGCTTGAGAATAAAGGAATAGAGGTGGCGCTTGACTCGGTGGTTTCCCATATTATGGATCCGTCGGTGAAGTCGCCCGAAGGGCCCACGGTGCAACTGATCCCCGCCAAAGAGATGCCCGGCACGGTCGATTTCATTGTCGTCTTCGGCGGTGACGGCACCATGCTAAGCGTCGCCAAGCAGATGAACGGAGCCTCCACGCCCGTCATGGGTATCAAGGTCGGCGGGCTCGGTTTTCTGACCGGCGTGACGGAGGAAGAAATTTTTTCCACGCTCGAAGAAGTGTTGGCAGGGCGTCACAGATTAGAGCAGCGTATGATGTTGGCCTGTTCGGTCATCCACTCCGACGGAACCACGCATCAGGAGCAGGTTGCGCTAAATGACGTGGTGATTCAGCGCGATTCCCTCGAACGGATGCTCATGCTGGAAACGTACGTAGACGATGAGTTCCTTGCGACATATGCGTGCGATGGATTGATAATAGCCACGCCGACCGGCTCGACGGCGCACTCGCTCTCGGCCGGCGGGCCAATCATTTACCCCGAGGCAGAGGCCATTGTCGTAACGCCAATATGTCCTCACATGCTTACCAACCGGCCTCTCGTCCTCAGCTCCAACCAGACCCTGCGCGTGATCGTGGTATCGCGCCAGGCCTCACCGGGCCTTATGATCGACGGACAGATAGCGGTTCAGCTTCACCAATGGGACCAGGCCATCGTGCGAAAGTCTCCATATTCCATGAGACTTGCCGCCTCGGCGACCAAGAGCTATTTTGAAGTGCTTCGGACCAAGCTCAATTGGGGGCGCAGATAGTCATGCTGGAGACTCTGCACATCCGTAATTTCGCCCTGGTCGATGACCTCATAATTCCTTGGAAGCCGGGCCTCAATGTGCTCACGGGCGAGACCGGCGCGGGCAAGTCCATTATTGTCGACGCCATGAGTCTGCTGCTGGGCGAGCGAGCAGCGGCCACCTCTATACGGAGCGGCGAGCAAGCCGCTGACATCGAGGCCGTATTCGACATCTCCGCGTGTCTTCCCGTCAAGGACCTGCTTGAGTCGCTGGAACTTGACGGCTCGCAGGACGAGCTTCTGCTGCGGCGCGTGATTGCCGCCGACGGCAAGAGCAGGTGCTTTCTGAACACTTCCGTTGTCACACTTAATCTGCTTTCGAGGGTCGGCGACTTGCTCGTGGACATGCACGGACAGCACGAACACCAATCGCTCATGAGCGCGGCCAAGCACCTCAGCCTGCTCGATGAGTTCGGGGGATTGGGGGCCGAGGCCGCATTCATCCGGCAGGGATACAACGAATTGAAACATTGCATTTCAGTTCTCGAACGATTGATCACGCATGAAACCACTCGGAATCAGCGCCTGGCGGAGTTGGAGGAGGAACTTGAGTTACTCGACAAGGCGCAACTTCGGGAAGGCGAGGACGCGGAACTGAAGTCGCGACGCGACGTCATTGCCAACTCAGAGCACATACATCGTCTGGCCGGCCAGGCTTACGACATGCTTTCAGGCGGTGAGATGCATCCGGAACCGCTTATCAGTGTCTGGAATTCCATCATGCAGGCCCTCAAGGAAATATCTGCCATTGACCGCAGCCTCACGGACACGGTGTCCAGCTATGAGGAGCTGCGGTTCAGGCTCTCGGAGCTCGCCCAGGCGCTGCAATCCTATATATCCCGCCTTGAGTTTGACCCTGCCGAACTCGACGCGCTCGAAAGCAGGTTGGCCGCGATATCAAATCTGAAGCGCCGTTTCAACTGTGATTCTCTCCAGGCCCTGATCGATCTGAGGGAGCGGCTGCGCGCGGAATACAATCAACTTGTCGGCTCATCGAGCGAACGGGCAAAGCTCCAGCACGACATCGAGCGCCGACGCGAGGAAATTGGAAAGCTGGCGACCATTCTTTCGCAAAAAAGGAACGAGGCCGCCAACAGGCTTGAGAAGCAGATTCAGCTCCACCTGCGCGACCTCGGGATGAGCAATTCACGCTTTGTTGTCTCGATACAACAAGAACAAGCTCCCGATGGAATTGTCAGATACAAGGACAAGAACTGGAGGCTCTGGAGCACGGGTGTGGACAAGGTGGAATTCCTGTTCTCCGCTAATCCCGGCGAGCCGCCAAGACCTCTCAAAGCTATCGCTTCGGGTGGGGAGATATCCCGCATCATGCTTGCCATCCGGACCATACTAGCTGAGGCCGACAGGGTCCCCGTGATAATCTTCGACGAGATTGATGCCGGCATCGGAGCGCGCATGGGCATGGCCATAGCCGAAAAACTGTTCATGGTCTCCTCGTCCCGTCAGGTGATCTGCGTCACCCATTTGCCCCAGATTGCCGCCAGAGCCGACAACCACGTTGTCGTCAACAAGCAAGCCAAGCTGGGACGCACGCGCACCGAGGTCATCTTTCCGACCGGACGGGACCGGGTGGTCGAGATCGCGCGTATGATGGGCGGCGAGGCAACAGGCCAGATTTCCCTCAAACACGCCCAGGAATTGCTGGCGCTTTCACGAAGAAATCGATGAAACCATCGCCGGGCGCACTTCTTCATCTCGCCATGCTTCTCTTTCTCTCCTTCATCGGGCAGAGAGACATCTTTGCACAGGATTCGTTCGGATTTCAAATTATCCAGTTCCGCCGGCCGGGCATCGTCCTTCTGGCTGATTCCGGAGACATTGACGGCAACGGAAAGGCCGACCTGCTACTCTTCCACAAACCTTCGCGAGAATCGTACAGAAAATTCTGCGCGGTCTATCTTCAGAAAGACACGGGCTTCAATAATGAGCCGGACCTTGAATTCGCAATCAATGAGGCCGTGAGCGCCGTCGACCTGAAAGACGTCGATTCCGACAGGGCCGAAGAAATCTTCTTGTTCGACTCGGGCGGTGTCGCATTATTGGACCTTACTGAAAACGATTCGGTCGAAACGCATAGGCTTAGAGACTACCCCACCATCCTGCCCTCCATGAGCAGAAGCACCGCCCGCGCGCATTGGGTTGACGATATCGGCTCCGACGGAAGGATTGAGGTGCTGCTTCCAACGATCAACGGCATGCAAGTATTCGCAATCAGTGAGGGTCTCGAGCTCCAAGAGGCAGAATTCCTTGAATTCCCTCTGAGAGGTTCCCTGCGAGGCGAGAGCGGGCAGTACTATATCACGTATCGGCTGCCGAAAATCGAGCTTTTGGACTTCGATGGGGACGGCCGAACCGACGTGGGTGTCTTCGACCTCGAGGAAATGAATTTCTTCTTAACTAACGGCTTGCCAATGCCAACTCGCCATGTTAAGACATCGCTGGTAGAGAAATTCACAAAGGACTTCATAGCGGCAACGAGCTTCGACGACCTTAATGTTGACGGCCTCCCCGACGCGGTGGTGGTCTTCCTGTCTCAGAAAAAAAACTTGCAGAGCGAAGTGCAAATCTATTTCGGGCGGAAAGGCTTCGAGTACACCAGCGAGCCCGACCATGTGTATTCGGGCGACGCGAGCCTGATTCTGCCTGTGTTCTTCGATGCAACCGGCGATGGCAAGATGGAAATGCTGCTGCAGGACATAAATGTTGGGATCGGCTTTTTCATCAACTACTTCCTGACCAACCGCATCCGAGTCGATGCCGAACTACGGAAGCTGACTGAACAGGGCCGGTACGAAAAGGAGCCATCGCTGAAACGACCCATCTACATCCAGGTCAGCGAGTCGGGCGCAGAACCGGCCAGGGGAGCGGGCGATTTCAACGGCGACGGTTTGGATGATCTGGCAGTTGGCACCAACGAGAACCGCCTCTCCTTCTTCCTCGCCAACCGCGAGACGATCCTGCCAAAGGACCCTAACCGGGAATACGAGGTTCCGGCCTACGGCCTTATGTCAACGTTCGACCTGAACGCGGATGGCCGCACCGACATTGTGATCCTTTACACCCACGAAGACAAAGAAGGACTCGCCAACCTACTCCTGTCAGAATGAGACCTTGGCGACCCATATTAAGGGATTCCTTCCCAGAACTCCCGCGCTGCGGCATAGGGGTCCGCGGCCGCCAATTCCTCGATGGAATAGTCATACCATTCCCTCGGTATCAGCGCAGCGTATTCGGGCAAAGCAAACTGTTTCCCTATTAAAACAATAAGCCCGGAATCACTCTCGGAGCGGATGACCCGGCCAGCCGACTGGATGACCCGCGTCATCCCGGGATACAAATATGCATATTCGAAACCGGCCTCGTATTTTTCGGCAAAGTGTTCCCTCAGCAGTTCGTTTTCCAGTGTCGGCTCCGGCAGGCCAACACCGACGATGAAAGCCCCGATGAGGGAAGCGCCAGGGTAATCAACTCCCTCACCAAACATGCCTCCTTGTATCGCCAGAAACAGATTGGTCCGGCCCTCCTTCAGTGTTGCCATCAACTTCTTGATTTCCCACTGTCGCATGGACCTCTCCTGAACGACGATGTTTCCCGGAAACCCTGTCAGATGCGGCCGAACGAGGTCCATGTAAGCAAAACTGGGGAAAAAGACCGCATAATTGCCGCACCGGAGGGAAGCCAAATCCCTTATCGTTCTCGCAACCTCGGGCGCTGTGTGCCGCCGCGCCTGAAAAGTTGTCGCGACTCCCGGAATGACGATCACCTTTCGGTTTTCCCTCGGAAACGGAGAGCCGAATTCTGACATCAATGTCTGGTCCCGGGGAAACCCGAGCACATTGGCAAAGAAGCTTTGTGGTTTCAGCGTTGCGGACATGGCTATCACACTGTGGAATCCCGCGATCCTCTCGGTAAGCTGTGGCGAGGGGTCAAGGCAAACCAGTTTCAAGGCGCCTCCGTCACGAGTATCGAATATATGTGCAAAGTCGCCGTCCAGTTCCAGCCCACGGCAGAACCTCCTCAGTTCCGTCAGGAAGGCGCCCGCCGGCTCTTCCGTCTCGATGTCGGTCCGGACTCTTTCGAGAAGAAATCCCGAGAGCACGGCATCGATTCGGTCCGACAATTGAGGAGAGAAACCTTTATCGCTTTCGATGACTGCTTGCGTCTCGCCACCGTTCTTCCGCAGTCTTCGACCCCGTGAAACCAGGTATTTCCTTGCTTCGCCGATGAGCCTCAATGCCTCCGGAGGACACCAGCCCGCGCTCAATGCATACTCCTCAGCCTCTTTCACGCTCCTGAGCGAAAGGCAGGGCGAGAAGTATTCCCTGGCGCGCGGATATAGATTATGAGCCTCATCTATGACCAATATCCAATCCCGATGTTTTCCGGAAAACAAACGACGCAGGTAACTCGCCGGGTCGAAAACGTAATTGTAGTCGCCAATGACCATGTCCACCTCGAGCGTCAGCTCCAGCGAGAGCTCAAATGGGCACAGACTCTCTTTGCGGGCCGCATCGAGAATCTGGCCGAAACCAATCAACCGGCTTCCGAGCAAAGATTCCACCACGCCCGATCCGTGGAGTCGCTCGTACAAACCTCGCGCGTATGTGCAGTAATCTTCATCACAGCAATACATCTCGTTCGGGCACAACTTCTCTTTGGCGGCCACGATCATGCTTGAAAATGCGGCCAAACTGGAGAGCATCGGGGCAAGCGTTTCGGACACGATGGCTTGTTGAGAGGTCTTGGCAGTAGCCCAGAATATTCGTTTTCCTTTGGCGAGCGCAAACCTCAACGCGGCGTGCAGAGCCGCCGCTGTCTTCCCAATTCCGGTCGGCGCGCTCAACAACAGATGATTACGCGATTGCAGGGCCTCCGTCACCGCATCGCTCACCTCGGCCTGATATGTGCGCGGCTTCTCATGGGGGAATTTTATCGGGCCGGCCAGATGCTTGCGGCTCTTCTTCTTCACGGCGCGCCGCTCATGCCGACGCAGAAGTCCTATTATCTTTGAGCGTAGAAACAGGAAGGTGGGCTCCGCCTCATAGCTGACAGGAACACGTACGACGGTTCCGTCGAGAAGACTCACCAGCATCAGGCGTCCACTGAGGTTCTTGTACTCGGAACCGAATTCCAACAAATAGAGATAAGCCCGAAGTTGGTCCCGAAAGGTGCGAAAACTGTCCTCATTACAACTTTCGATCTGCACACCGGAGAGAGCACCGGTCTTGACCTCCTCCACGATTGTTGAGTCATTGTGGAGCAGTATTGAATCGATTCTCCCTGAGATGACCGCCGTATAATCATTCACCCGGATTGAGTGCGAGACGTGGACCTCGTTCAGACGATGGCCATCCGTGACCGCCTCGGCGGCTTTCGAGCGGTGAGCCTCCCGCCCCCACTTGCCGCGAAATTCGAGGAGGCCGGAACGGCCAAGGCTTCCCTTGAGACCTTGGACCAGGTCGCCGACACCTACCCACAGGGTCTTGCTCTCGATATCAATGCGAACGGACATTCGATAAAGTTTTGCTTGACTTTCGCCTTAGTTTCGCCTATAATAGTACCAACTAACGAATCATCAAGTCAACGGGAGACGCGAATGGCAAGCCTGACGAAGCGGCAAAAGGAAGTGTTGGATTTCCTGAGAAACTACCTCGCTGAGAATGGATATGCGCCCAGCCTCGAAGAGATCGGTTCGGCATTGGGTCTTTCTTCGGTAGCGACCGTCCACAAACACCTTGCCCTTCTCAGAGAAAAGGGCTTCATTAAACATGAACCGAACCGAAGACGCTCAATTGAGGTGGTTGGAGGGGGATTCGACGAGGTGGGAACAAGCGTCTTGCTTCCCCTCGTCGGAACCATAGCGGCAGGCGAGCCGATTGAGGCCATCGAGCAAAAGGAATCGATCGCGGTCCCTGGCGACCTCGTTCCGCATCGCGGCAAGCGCATGTTCGTTTTGAGGGTCAAGGGAAACTCGATGATTGACGACCATATCCTGGACGGCGACTACGCGATTGTGGTCGAAGGACACACCGCGGAAAACGGACAAACGGTCGTCGCATTGCTAGATGGCGAAAACGCTACCCTTAAGAAATTCTATCGTGAGAAGGATTCAATTCGTCTCCAACCCGCCAATGAAGAGCATGCTCCCCTGATCGTCAAGGACAGAGATATCCGAATCCAGGGGATACTCGTCGGACTCTTGAGACGATATTGAGCTTCGCCTAGACGGCTCAACCGCAAGGAGCAAGGTAAATGAGATGCCCATGCTGCGGCGGCTTAATCGCCATGATCGAAGGATGTAAGCTGTGCCTGAACTGCGGCTGGAGTCCGTGTTGCGCTTGTCGGCCCGTTCGAGACCCCTCTCCGGTTCACCCGCATGCTCGATGTGTGATATCATGAACTGGGTGCTCTCCCACTCTTCTATTGACCTGAAAGGAAATCCTTGGCAGTGAGAGGAATTGGCCATCTGCTCCTCACGAATGCGAGGATGTTTTTCCGCGTCCGTCAAGAAATATTCTGGGTCTTCTTCCTCCCGGTTTTCTTGCTGCTTTTACTTGGGCCTGTTCTCAAAGACATGGCAGGAATTGGAAGCCTCAGGCCTGAAGATGTCAATTTCCCGGTCGGCGTGGTTGATCACGACCAGACCGGGACATCCAGAGAATTTGTTGAGGCGCTCAAGAACGCCCCAGAGTTTACTGTTACCGAGTTGACCGAAGAAGAGGCCAGGCAGCAAGCTCGGAGCACCCACCAGCGGATAGTCGTCATTTTTCCTCGCGGCTTTGAACAAGCGTTGCGCACATCGGGAGCAAAGATGGAGGTGCTCACTGACTCACGCGCCCTTCCGTTGACTGAGATGGCATTCAATCTGCTCAGGGAAACGGTTGAAGGCTGTGTCACTCGCGAAACACGGTCGGTTCTCCCCGTCGCTTTCATTCGGACCCGCATCGTGACCGTTGACCAGTTCTTTGACTTCATCGACTTCCTGATCCCCGGTGTCATAGCAATGGCGGTGATGCCCAGTTGCATATTCTCACTGGCCCCGACCATCGTAAGGCTCAGGGAACAGGGAATAATGCGACGCTTATGGGTAACCCCTCTCAGCCGTTCCGCTTTCGTGCTGAGTCACGTGCTGTTCCGTCTCTTTATCGCAGCCTCGCAAACCATACTCATCCTGGTCATCGCGCGTACGTTTTTTAGGACAAGTCTGGCGCTTCCCATCGCGGCGGTTGCGCTCCTCGTTCTGCTCGGGAACCTGACTGCAGCCGCGATGGCCTTCACGATTGCCGGCTTCGCAAAGACGCCCGAGGTGGCTTCAACCATCGCTAACGTGGTTTCCATCCCGATGCTGATGCTCTGCGGAATATTTCTGCCCCTCGAGATCATGCCCCCGAAAATCCATCCCCTCATATGGGCATTGCCGTTGACTCATCTGGCCGAAGGCCTTCGCCGTGCAATGAACGTGAACGGGCGCCCGCTCGAGATATGGCCGTCCCTTCTGGTTCTGACAGCCTATCTGGCGGTGTTTTTTGCGGCGGGTCTGCTCGCATTCAAATGGGAGAGAAGTTCCGCAGGAGCGGCGAAGTAGGCAGGCTTCTTCTGTTCACATCCCGAGCAAATCCTGCTCGTCGACGAAGCCGACCGGCCTTCCTGCTTCATCGGTCACAGGCAGATCCTTCTTCCGCTCGGTTTTGATTAGCCGCATGGCTTCCTCAACCAGCTTGTCGGGAGAGATCGCCAGAGGCGACCGCGTCATATAATCCTTCACCGGCTTGGACAGAAGCGTCGGGTCCTTCTCCAGATTTCGGCGAAGGTCGCCGTCGGTGAAAATGCCGGCAAGCCTTCCCAACGAGTCAATTATGACCGCTGCTCCCGCGCGCGCGCGAGTGGCGGCGACAAGCGCCTCGCGAACCAACGCATCCTCGGAAACGACCGGATTGCGATCCCCGACGCGCATCACGTCTCGCACCTTGAGCAGTCGTCGCCCCAAGGCGCCGCCCGGATGAAAGAAGGCGAAATCCTCCGGGCGGAAACCGCGCTTTTGAAGCACCACCAGGGCAAGCGCATCCCCCAGCGCCATGGCCGCCGTGGTGCTTGCAGTCGGCGTGAGATTGAACGGGCAGGCCTCAGCGTCCACGCTGCAATCAAGCACACAGTCACTGTGTTCAGACAGCGGGGAATCGAGGTCCCCCGTCATCGCAATAAGTTTTGCTCCAATCTTCTTCATGATGGGCAGGAGTCGCGTTATCTCCTCGGTCTTGCCGCTATTGGAGATCACGACGACAACGTCGTCCTTCGTGACCATTCCCAAGTCGCCGTGTATCGCGTCGCCGGGATGCATGGGCAGCGAGGGAGTACCGGTGCTCGCAAAAGTGGCCGAAATCTTTCTGCTTATGATGCCCGGTTTTCCCATTCCGGTTATGATCACCCGGCCTTTGCAGTCCAAGACCATCTCCACCGCGCGCTCGAAGCTCTTCCCAAGCTTCTCACGAAGCTTTAGCACCGCCTCTCCCTCTATCGTCAGTACTTCCTTGGCTTTCTCAATCATCCAGGACATACAGATACGCCCCCCAGGCAGGACTCTTTCCGTTGAGCGCAATGTAGCATGGTCGGGTCGAACGTGTCAAGCGAGATGGGACGGCAAGATTGCAGTCATGACTCGCAATCGGGTATTATTATTAGCCGGAGGAAAGCGCAAATGACAACCATTTACTTGATACGACACGGACAAACCGATTGGAATAAGGAACAGATATTTCGTGGTCGGGCAGACGTTCCCCTCAACGACCGCGGTCGCGCGGAGGCGGTTGCCCTCGGACACCATCTCGACTTCCTGCGCCCCGTGGCCTGTTATTCCAGTCCGCTCGGCCGCGCCTATGAGACAGCCCAATTCGTGGCGCGTCCGCACTCAATCCCCGTACAGCTCGACGACGGTCTCACCGATATGGACTATGGCGAGTGGCAGGGCCTGCCGGACGCCGAGGCTGCGTCGCGTTTCGCCGAGATGTATCGGACATGGCACAAGGCGCCCCACCGAGTGCGGTTTCCCAAAGGAGAAAGCCTGGCCATGGTGAAGAAAAGGGCGCTTACCTCACTAGAGCGCATCAGGAGCAAGCATCCTGAAGGCCAAGTGATCGTCGTCGCCCACAGGGTGGTCACAAAGGTGGTCATGTGCGCGGCGCTCGGGCTGGGAAATTCAGCGTTTTGGAGGATCCGTCAGGACAACTGCGCCTTCAACGTCATCGAACTTTCTGAGAACGACGCTATCGTTGTCGTGATGAACGATACCTGCCACATGAGGGCCGCAGGCATCGCTCCTGAACTCGCCGATTTCTAGCCTGACACCAGAG
>CAZEBC010000101.1:0-13986 GCA_964510165.1 uncultured bacterium | reverse complement strand
TTTTCAATGGCGACCGGCCAAGTCGCCAGCACGGGCGCAATGAATTGCGCCCCCACGATTGGCTGACCATGGGGCTATTGAAGCATAGGGGGAATGGATTGGTCAACGAAGTTTTTGTTAACAAGAATTTCGAATGACAGAAATGATTAAAATCATTAGGGTTAACAGGGGAGGAGGGAAGACAGGGAAGGGAGACTGTCCCGTGATTGTAGGGCCGCCCCTACAACCGATAACCGAGATCACGGAACGGTTCCAATAAGGGGAATAAGGACGAGGTGAACGGGACGGACGAGCGCGGACGGGCATGGGAGGAGGGATTGGGAGGCGCCGGCGAGCACCGGCGCCTCCCCGAACAAAACACTTGCTGTGAGCGCGCGGTCGTTCAGTTGCCTTTCTGGTAGGCGCTGAACGGGCCTGCGTTCCAGGATTCGCGCGAGAGCGTTTTCTGCCCCTGTCCTGACGGATGGAAGCAGTCGAGGCTGGAGATGTCGCCCTCGACGAACGGATACACGAACGGCAGGTTTGTCCAGTAATAGTAGTGATGCGGGTCGTTGGCGTTGAACTCGGCAGTCAGGCTCTGAAGGATGTTGTTGAACGCGATGTTGCGGCTGCGCGTGTACTGGCGGTCGGCCTCGGTGTTGAGCGGATTGAGCATGGTGCCGCAGGGGAACCATCCGAGCAGCGAGGTCGCCCAGAGCACTTCACAGTCCACGATGCCGAGAGCCTTTTTGTTTTGGCCGATATCATAGAGCCTGCGGATATCCACGATGGCCAGAACGTAGATGGTCGCGCCGTTCGGGAGCCCGTTCTTCAGGTTGGTCAACCCCTGGCGGACATTGGCCTCGAATACGGCGTCCGAGGGTATCTCCCACGGATGGTTCTGGCACACATCATTGTGCCCCATGAACATGGTCACGTAATAGGCGTTCTGGCTCACCGCCTGGGAGGTCTGGAGCGGGAGGTCGAAGCTGTCCGCCCCGCTGACAGCGTCCATATAGTTGGCGCGACCCGAGCTTCCCCAGTTTGCGGTGATCCTCTGGTTATGGCTTTTTACGTTCGTCAAGCCGAACAGCCATTCCCAGAAGCCGTAGTAGCCGTTCACCCAGCTCGCATTGGCGTTCTGGCCGTAGTACTCGACGTCGATACCCGCGCTGATGCTGTCGCCGGTGGAACTGAGGCGTCGCGGCACAAGCTGCGGGTCTTTGGCGTAGGCGCTGGCCGTGAGGCTGAAGACTATTGCCAGAGAGAGGGCGAAGAAGATGGCCATGCCCGCGCCCGACCGGCGGAATTCGCGGATTGACATACGGTAGGCCTCCTTTCGTTGTTCCAAAGACGGGTGACGTTCACGAAGGAACAAACGATGTAAAGCTCAGGTTTTGCTCGATAGGATTCCCTCCTTTCTTCATTGGCGAGGAATACCTGCGGGAAGCTCGGGACCGGGAAAAGCGTACCTGCGGCCCTTGTGCGAATGAATTCGCACATACAAACTACGGGACGAACGCTATATCCCCTCCTTGGTCTCGATTCCGGCCGCCCGCAGTTCTTCCTCGATCATTGCCTCGAGTTGCTCGTATGGAAACGTGCCGCTGAAATAGCGGCCGTTCACAAACAAGACGGGGACGCTGGTGACGCCCGCCTTCGCGCCGTCCTGGATATCGTTTCGGATTTCGTTGATGAAGGTGGCGTCTTTATGCGCCTGCTCGTACTGTGAAGGCTCGACGCCGACCTTCTCAAGAATAACGCCCAGCTTGTCCTGTTCGAACTCGCCGCCGAGCGAGTAGATGTAGTCGTGGAATTCCCAGAACTTGCCGGAAGCGTGGGCCGTCTCGCCGGCCTCGGCGGCCCGCAGTCCGCGCTCATCGAATATGTTTATGAAATCGCGGTGAACCCATCGGATTTTGCCGGGGTACTTGTTCATGAGTCGCTCGATCCTGTGTGCGCTCTCGGCGCACATATCGCATGAGAAGCTGGCGAAGTGGATGATGGTCACCGGGGCTTCCGGATTTCCGCGGACGGGGTCGTTATCCATGCTTATCTGCGCGCGGGGTCGCTCGGGCGGTTCGAGGAGGAATTGGAAATCTGCCTTCTTGCGGAGTTCCTCGAGGAAATCGAGCCGCCGTTGTATATAAGTTCTGTCGGTGAGATAGGCAGTGACCCTGCCATACATTTCATCGCCTGTTTCGGCGGGGATCTTGTGCTCTTCCACGTAAGCCTTGATCTCTTCGTCGGTGGGAGGCTTCGCCTTTGCGTCCACTTCGGCCTTGAGCAGTTCCTCCACGGTCATGTCCCGGCGCTTGGCCTCTTCGGCCAGAAGGCGGTCATCGGCCAGTTTTTCGGCTTCGGTCTTGAGCGTGTCGTAAATCTCCCACCTGAGCCGGTAGAGGCGGTTGGGGTCTCGTTTTTCGACCTCTTCCCGCTCGATTGGCTGGCCGTTGAGCGTGGCGATGGGTTCGGCGAATGCGGTTCCCATGAAATTTGGAAGTGAAGACGCCACGCTAAGGCTTATGATCGGAAAGATAGTCCACCACAATCTCTTCATTGTCCACCGCTCCCGGATCGTTTCCGAATCTGACAGGCGGGTCCTCCTCGGAGCGGAGGAACTCGCCCTGCGACATGCCGGTTATCTGCTGGAATTCCTTCGTGGATTCCTGTATGTCATTGAGCAGCTTTCGAAATTCGGCGGCGTTTTCGCTTGTACGCTCGAGCGAACGCATCTTGAGATTGGCGTCGCGGAATGTCCTTACGGATTTGGTGAGTCTTTCGTAGTCGGCATCGGAAAGCTTGAGATTGTGATGGTTACGCTCCACGTGTTCCCGAAGCGAGCGCTCCACCTGGCGCCAGTCTATCTCTTCACTTGCGGCGTCCTTGCCCGACAGAAACACATCCATCGGGGACGGCGTCTCTGTAGGATTGGCCGCCGCAGTGGGAGAGGTGTCTTCGGGAGCTGACGGTGGGGCTGGGGGAAGAACATCGGTCAGCATACTGGTTTGTTTGGCGGGTTTCTCCGAGGGCTGTGGAGAGGGCGCGGCGGGTTCACGAATTGCCAGAAGTGCCCGCGCACCGATCAGGAGAGCCGCGAACGCGATTCCAAAACCCCCGAGAATAAGCATTCTCTTGAGCATGCCGTTCACTTTTTGTCCAACGGGGTGATTTGGAATGAGAGAGAAAGAGTACGCTCCCCCCAACAACGAACCAAAGCATACCACAGTATGATTCAACTGTCAAGCGGTTTTTTGAGGTTGGGCAACATTACGGGGCATCGCTGAAAGGGCGCGATACGCGGCGCCCACATAGGGGCAGCCCAGAGCGCGGGAGAGCTCAACGATCATGCGCCGATATGATAGAATCTAGGGTGTCAACCGTCGAAACCAACGAGGGACATCATGGAAGAAATCAGGGTGCTTTCACCGACCGCGATCCTCGGCTATGGCTATCCACAGGCCTCGCTCGAGGAGGGCATGAGGCGCAAGCCGCACGTCATCGCCGTAGACGGCGGCTCGACAGACGGCGGGCCTTACTACCTCGGGATTGAGCCGGGCGGCGGAGGCGAGTCATCGGGATTCATCGAGATGCTCTCGCGCGATGTGGGCCCGCTGCTCCAGGCGGCGGCCGATGGGCGTATCCCGCTCATCATCGGCTCGGCCGGCTTTGCGGGGGCGGAACTGCATCTCCAGGCGACCGTGATGATCATCCGGAATTTGGTCGAGCAATTCGGGCTGCATTTCCGGATGGCGGTCATTCACGCGGAGATTGAGAAAGAATACGTCAAACGAAAGCTGCGCGAAGGGAAGGTGTCGCCGCTGGGGCCGGTTCCCGGGTTGACAGAAGCGGAGGTTGACGCCAGCGTGCGCATCGTGGGCCAGATGGGAGTCGAGCCATTTGTGAAGGCGCTCGAGGCGGGCGCTCAGCTCATCGTGGCGGGCCGCTCAAACGACCCGAGCATGTTCGCGGCGCTGCCGTACATCGAGGGCTACGATAAAGGGCTTGCCCTCCACATGGCGAAAATCCTCGAGTGCGCCGCGATCGCGGCGGAGCCGGGCAGCGGAAGTGACGCGATGATGGGCACTCTGCGCCGGGACTGCTTCCTGGTGGAGCCGCTGAACCCCGAGCGGAGATGTACCACCACGTCAGTGGCGGCGCACAGCCTGTATGAGAAATCCGACCCGCTGCGGCTTTACGGGCCGGGCGGCCTTGTGGACATGTCCTCGGTCACATTCGAGCAGCACGGTCCGCGCACAGTCAAGGTTTGCGGCAGCCGTTTCGTGCCCGATCCGAAGTATACGATCAAGCTCGAAGGCTCGAAGCGTGTCGGGTATCGGACCGTTTGCGTTGCGGGCGTACGCGATCCTGGGACCATTCAGCACATTGACGAGCTTATCCGCGAGGCGCGCTTGCGCACGAGCGAGAAATTCGGCGAGGACTGGGACCGCTGCAGGCTGATTTTCCACGTGTACGGTCGCGACGGCGTGATGGGCGAGCTTGAGCCGGCGAAGACGAGCGCGCATGAGGTGGGAATTGTCATCGAGGCCCTGGCGCCGAGCCAATCTCTGGCGACCGGCGTGTGTGCATATGCCCATACGATCCTGCTTCACTACGGATTTCCTGGGCGCATCTCGACGGCGGGCAATCTGGCGTTTCCGTTCTCGCCGCTCGATATCCCGGCGGGGCCGGTGTACGAGTTCAACATTTATCACCTGGTGGAGGAAGACGACCCTTGCCGCCTGTTTCCGATGGAGGTCTTCGAGGTCTGACCATGAAGAAAAAGATAACAGAACTCGCGCGCGTGATCCGCAGCAAGAACGCGGGCCCGTTCGAACTCACGTTCGATATCATCTTCAAGGATGCCGACCGCTATGAGCGCGCTAAACGAAGCGGGGTGTTTTCGCGCGAACTTTTCGCCGAACTGTACCGCATACCGGTCGAGAAGGTGCTGAACTTCTGCTTCTTCGACGCGGCCCATGCGGTCAAGTGCACCATCGCGCGTAAGACAAGCTCGGGCACGGCGGGCGACAGCGATGTATTCGGCGCTCAGCAGCACGCGCCGCTCTTGGAAATCGAGGTTCCGTGGGAGTAGCGGCCTCGGCTATCGGTGTCTCGTTTAGCGCTCGATGCCGAGTTCGGAGACCGAAATCTCGTACACGTATGAGTGATACTGCGGCCTGCCAATGAGCGCGCGCCACAGGCTTGCCCGCCAGAGGTCGGTGAAGGCGATGGTATCCGAATCACGGAACGCGAGCGAGGCGGGCGCGCACTGGCCTTCCTTGCCGATGAGTCGCGCCTCTCCGACGGTTTTGCCCGAAAAGTCCACCGCGACGATGCGACCGCCCTTGTTATCGCACACAAAGAGCAGGGACTTGTCGGCGTTGAATGCAATGCCGTCGGCCCAGCCGCCTACTTCGGCGAACACGGTGCTCTCTTTGGTCTCCAGGTTCAGCTTCGAGACTCGCCCTTTGGTGGTTTCGGCGACATAGAGGAACTGCTTGTCCGGCCCGAGCGCGAGTCCATTGGCGTAGGCAAACCCGGCGAGCAACTCCTTCTCGGGGACGACAGCCGCCCCGACGAGCGAGGTGTCGGTCATGTCGAACCTGAACACGCCGCCGGAGAACATACTGGAATTGGAGACATACATCGTGGAGGTCTCATCGTCGATCAGGACGAAGTTTGCCATGCCGATGCCGTGCCGATACATCGAGACCTCGCCCGCATTCGGCTTGCCCGGGCCGACCACTTTCAGCACCGCTCCGCCGTTGAAATCGAGGGTGGCGGCGTAGATGTCGCCGGCTCCGTCCATCGCAATGCCGATCGCGCTGATATCTTTCTCGCGCTTACCCGGCAGGGTGTTCAGGTCGGCGAATTCCACGACTGAGCCGTCCGCCGCAATGCTCACTATCTTTCCGTCATGCGTGCCCGCGTAGACGTCGCCGGCCGCCGCGATGAGGATGCCCTCGGGCCCAAGCAAAGGTTGCGAGTTCAATGCCCGCCCCGACACGTCCACAGTCCTCTGCGCCGCAGTTGCCGCAGTTGCCACGATGAGACAAATCGCCAGTGCTGCCAATGCCCTTTTTCTCATAGTCCCGCCTCCTCATCGCAATTATCAAGAAACGCCATTTGTCGGCGGGTACTATATCACAATAGTCGAGCAGACGGCGAATGTGACGGGAAGGGATCGGTTATTTGGGGACACCCTCACCCCAACCCTCTCCTACCGGGAGAGGGCAACGGGGTTGCAGGCTGGAAGCCTGCGCTACACCCTAATCCCTTTCCACAGGAGGGCAGGGATAGGGTCTTTGGTTGCGGCTCTTGCTGTGTTGTATTTCACAGCCACAGGATGCTGGAGCGGGCGTCGGAATATTCTGCGACGATTTCTTCCAGGATGCCGTCAATATCCGCGGTCGCGTAATTATCCTGTCCTGACAGGAGCGCCTCCCATGCGTGTCGATCCCGGAGGTCGTTATGGCCGGCGTCGCCGTCCCAGCCCACCTCATGACTCTCGCAGAAGGCCTCGGCCAGATGACATAATGCAGCGAGCTTCGGGTCTTTTCTTGCGGGGCGCTCGTTCTCGGGAAGGTCATGATGATAGAGGATGGCGTCACAGAGTGTCTCGGGGAGACGCCATTTTTCCGCCAGCCAGCTTCCCACTTCCTGATGCGAGGCGCCCAGAAATTCGCGTTCGGCCTGGAGCATGGTTGTCTTGTGAGTCACGGTCTTGTTGAAGATCAGAACGAACTCGGGGCAGAAGTATTCGTCTATGATTATCTTGCCTATGTCATGGAGCAGGCCGGAGACGAAGTCCGTTCCCTCATTGCGAAATTCCAGCTTTTGGGCGAGTATCCGCGCGGCGATGCCACAGCCGGCGCTGTGATACCAGAACTTCTTGCGGTCATACGTCACATGAGCGTTCATGCCCTTTACCACATTGAACAGCGAGATGCCGAGCGCGATGTTGCGGACTTCGTTGAGTCCCAGGATAACCAGCGCCAACTTGAGCGAATCCACCTGTCGGACCATGCCGTAGAACGGAGAATTTGCGATCCTCAACACCCGCGCGGCCAGAGACGGGTCCTGATGGATGGCCTGGCTCAACTCGCTCATCGAGACATCCGGGTCGGAAGCCAATTCCAGAATCTTCATTCCCACCTTTGGCAGGGTCGGCAGGCTCCGTATTTTCTCGACTCTTGATCTGAGGTCTCTGCAGGAATGCAAGAGGGCCTCCTTCTGCGTGACATGCTGATCCAGAAAGAACTTATGTGCTCCCAGCAGAACAAGAGAAGCAAATTCCGTACCAATTGTGTCCAAGAGGGAACCTGTTCCGCTCTTATTTACCGCCGGGGTCCCTAACCGATTCATCTGTGACGGGTTCCGCAGCCTGTTCGCCGGCGTGAACGCATGAGACATGGTCGGCGTTTTCACGACTGTCGATACGGGTGGAGCCATTTTGTGTCGTTGCGCCCATTTGTGTCCCTTCCCATTTTCGTATCCCTCACCAATGTGCGCGGCGGCAAATGAAGGCAGGGAACTTCCGCAGGCCGGTTTCTGGGTCCTTCGGGCTGTTTTTCGTTCCTCGGGACGAATCTTTTCAGATCATCCGGAGGGCCAGGTACTTGTAATAGCCTGCCAGATGGTACGCGGCGCGGGCTGCCTCTCGGAAGGTGGGGAAGGTTGGCACGCCGGCAGCCGCGTATTTCTGCTGAGCCTCGCGCCGGAGTATCTCGCCCTCGAGCGAGTTGGCGTCGGCGAGCACCATGAACAGCGGCTTTTCGAGCTTGCGCATGCCCTGGATCGCCATGTCAATTATCATGTCGAGAAATGCCCGCTGGCGTCTGAGCGCCCACTCAACGCGCTGGTAATAGATGAGCGCGTCAATGTTCGGGTCGTCGCGCAGCAGCTCGAGCATGCGGAAGAAATGGTCGGGATTGACGAGCACGCTGAAGATGTCGAGCGGGTTCTTGACGCTCTGGCCATGCACGGGCACGAACTTGCCGAGCCCCTGGATGGTGGCCTCCGACAGGTGCGGCACTCGCAGGCCGGCGCGCTCGGCCTCGTCGGTCATCGTGACGCTTCCACCTCCGGCGCCGCCGACGATGGCGACGTTCACGCCGCGCGGCGGTTTCATGTCCTGCAAGGCGACGATAGTCGAGACGAGTTCCTCGAGCGAGTCGACCGAGATCACACCCGTCTGTCGGCAAAGCGCCTGCCAAAGTTGGTATGAGCCGGCAATCGCCGCCGTGTGCGAACTCACGGCGCGCGTGCCGCCCTCGGTCTGGCCGCCCTTCCATACCACCAGTGGCTTCTTGACGGTCAAATCTCTGACAATCTCGAAGAAGGCGCGGCCATCCTTGAGTCCTTCGATGTAGGAACCGATGATCTTTGTCTTGTCATCCTTGGCGAGATATTTCAGGAAATCGTGGCACTGAAGGTCGCTGCCGTTGCCGAAGCTGACCACCTTGCTGAAGGTGATGCCTCGGGTGCGGCCCACCTCGATGAAGTGGCCCGCAAGCTGGCCGCTCTGCGACACGAAGCCGACCGGACCGGTCTCTGCCGGGAAGTCCTTCACCCATGCGACGCCGGCGTCGGGGCAATACACGCCCATGCAGTTCGGGCCGACCACGCGCACGCCGCCCTGTTTCGCGAGCGCGACAAGCTCTCGCTCGAGGCGGGTGCGGTCCTCGAGGCCAGTCTCGCTGAAGCCCGCCGTGAAAATGTGAACGAACTTGACACGCTTCCTGACGCAGTCCTCCATCACGCGCATCACCGCCGAGGCTGGGATGCTGAATATCGCGAGGTCGACGTCGTAGGGAATATCGCAGACACTCTTGTAGGTTTTCAGGCCGAGCACATATTCGGCGGTCGGGTGAACCGGGCACACCTTGCCCCGGAAATTCTGCTTGACCAGTCCTTCAATGAAGGTCTTGCCGCCCCAGCGAAAGGGGTCGCCGTCGGGCGAGGCGCCGACCACGGCTATCGTTTTCGGGTAGAACAATGGGTCCAAATGTGAGTTTGTTTCGGTGGTACTGTGTGCTTCTGCCATCGTTCAATTTCCTCGATTCATTATGGTTTTAGGCGCTGGGATCACACGGGACGTTCCAACAACGGGGCGAAGGGAGATCACAAAAAAGCTTCAGATACGCCTGTTTGATGATGAATAGTATACCAGCGACTGGAACGCCTGTCAATTTCTGAGCGGCGTTTATACCAGGAAAAGGGAGCCTCTCGTAAAGACGCCGGACTTTGAGAACACGCACCCCCGGGACTCAGTCCGGACCGAGGTAGAGCGGGAATCTCATTTTGAAGGATGGCGGGAGGTTCTGCTTAAGTTCGCCGGCGTCGAGCGCGAACAGAGGGCTGATCTCGATGGGGCCTTTGGGGCGGTCTTGTTCATCGCGCGGCACGCTAACGCCCGCTTGCTCGAGCCATTTCGTGTACAGCCTCATCATCAACTCGCGCGCCGTGTCGGGGCTGTCCACTCCGCTGGCGTTCTTGATGGGAGCGAACTCCTCGTCGCGGTCCACCTCGACGATGGCGGTCGCCTGTGCCGAGCTGAGCGCATCGAAGACGAACTTCTCGAATTTCAGCCCGTTCTTTCCGTTCGGTTTGATGAGTTCGCCTTCCGTGTTGAGGAAGGGCACGGCCTTTTCGGCAGTGTGGAACGGCAGCCATTCCTTTTTGCGGTTCAATCGTTCGACGAAGCCGACATCGAGCACGTGGATGGCGAGGTTGCCCGCGGAGAAGGTGAGCGAGCCGTCCGGATTCCGCGCGTACATGTGTTCGTCGGAGAGGTCGCTGTACTCGATAACGTTCGTCCTGCCGCCTACGACGCACACGACGCCGACCTTTTCCTCGGGCGTGGTCTTGGGCGCCACCTTCGCCGACATCTCGGCGCCATTCTCGATGTGGCGGCCGATGAACAACGGGTCGGCCATCTTGATGAGCACGTTGTCCACCTGGAAATAGAAGATGTGCCGGATGCCGCGCGCCTTCATGTCGTCGAGCGCGCCCGAGCGTTTGAGCGACGTGATGGAACCCCCGTGTCCGTTCGGACTGGTGAAGATGTGGTCTTTTTCGTCAAGAATGAGTCTTCCCTCGAAGTCGAGGGCGGGCATCATCTCCTGTCTGAAGAAGAACACGTCCTCGCGCCGAAGTCCGAAGTATCGGTTAAGCTCGAAGAACTCGCGGGTGGACTCTTGATTGGTTTCACTGGTCATGATGTAATAGGGAAGCGAGACGTTATACTTGCGCGAGAGCGCCCGGATTTTCTCGGCGTGATGCTCGAAGATGGGCTTGTTCCTGACCGGGGTAATTGGCAATGTGCCCTTGGGCGCTTCGATGCCGAGGCGAGTGGCCTGTCCGCCGGCCACGAGGAAGATGGCCACTTCGCCCGCGCGAATGGCATTCTCTCCCGTCCGATAGGCCAAGCGGGCGGCCGCCCGTTCTTCTTCTGTTTTCGGAAGCGGGATCACGTCGGCGGGCAGGAGTTCGCCCTCGAAGGCGTGTGGACTGATGCCCTTTTTCCATCGCTCGAAGAGGTCGCGCAGTTCCCCGAAATCCACGGTCGCAAGTTGCGCCAGCAGGTGTGCTCTGCCGGTCTCGCCGATCTCATCCCACCACCTGAACACATGGCCCTGCCCTGCTCTTATCGTTCGGTCTATGATTTCTTGTTTGTTAGGGTCCGGATGCCGCAGATGGGCGGCCGGTTCCGGGGGCTTACCATGAATCCTTTTGGATGAGCTTTTTTTCGAGTTCATCGCCTTTCCGGGCAAGTGTCCAGACGGATTTTTCGAGCGCCGTCGTGTCAACGTTTTCCTCCAAGAGCGTGTTAATAATGGCCAGGAATTCCTTGTTGTCGATGGTGACGAGGCCGAGCGCGCCATAAAAGAAGGTCGGATTCAGGGTCAACGCCCAGCGATAGTGCTTCGGCTGCGCGGGCCCGATGACGGTGAATATCTGGATAATGGGAGAGCCGTCTTCGTCGGTCGAGTCGAACTTGAGGCGTACCTTCTGGTATCTGCCGCCGCCCACCGGCACGCGCAGGACGAAGCCGGACGGAATGGCCTTGTATTTGATGGAAGAGCCTTGCGTCATCTCTTCGATTAACTCGCGAGGGGTTCGTCGCTGAACGCGCCTGGCGACAACCGGAGTGCGCTGAGCTTTTGTTTCGGTCTCCTCGTCCTCAAAAGTCATCAAACCGGCTTCGGCTTCCTCATCTGGTTGCGCCTCCGGCTGGGCGGCGGGAGCGGAGTGAGACGCCTGGGTGACGGGTTTCGGCGCGGGTTTGGGCGGTGCGGCGGACATCTTTTCCAGCGCGACCCTTACGGCGTCGCGCACCCAGGAGTCGCCATCGTTCTTCAGGGGCTCGAGCAAAGCGCGGGCCTCCTGACCGCCGATTCTCCCGAGGGCTTCGGCGGCGGTGCACCTGACCTTGTAGCTCTTCGAGCGGAGCAGTTCCCCGAGCGGCTTCACGGCATCGGCGCATCCGACTTTGCCGAGCGCCTCGGCGGCATATTCGCGCACCCATTCATCTTCATCGGTGAGAGAATCGATCAGGGCTGCGCACGCTTTCGCGCCGCCGACCTGGCCCAATGCGCGGGCCGCGGTGCTGCGTGAGTAATAGTCTCCCGACTTCAGCTTTTCAATTAAAGCATCGACGTCTGCCATGCCTGCCCTCCCTTGCCGCTCACGATGGTTTTGTTTAGTTTCTATCGTGTTTGCTCCCTCACCATGCCCCCTCCCTGAGGGAGAGGGCATGAATACGTCCTCTCTCCGTGGGGGGTGGGTGAGGGGCTATCGGTGCGAGCAAGAGTATATCATGCGACGCAGAGGCCTGCAATGCGCTTGATCAGCCCTGTATCTCGGCTTCGGGGCGCCTCGGTGCCCTGTACATTTCCTTGCCGCGAGTGAATTGGGCCACAACGCCGGCCACAAAGAGCACAAGCCAGAAGAAGGCTCCAACATAGAACCACAGGCCGCCTCTGCGACCCAATTCGCCCTCGAGCAAACGACGGAAAAGCTGCTGGTACGCGATTACGCCTCTGCCCGATATGAACGCAAACAGGGCGAAGATGACCGACAGCGCCCCCTGGGCCGCCGTCGCGAATATTATGATTATCCTTTGAAGCCAGAGGGAGATGAATCCGCCGATGAGTCCGAACACAAATAGGAGAAGCGCCGGCACGTCATTTGCGTAGAGCCCTCCAATGACCCCCGCCAGAAGCGCAAATGCGAACGCGCCGAGGACGAATATGAAGGCGTAGTATCCGGAAATGCTCGCCCAGACTCCGATCAGTCCCAGCACAATGATAAACACGATGGTCGGTATGGGTGGGGAGAGCCAGTTTCCGATGTAATATCCGGCCCATGAGCCGAACAGCAATCCGAGGAAGCCTACCGTCACGAGAAACAGCCGGTATCCGAAGAAGCAGTTGAGGAGACCGAGAAAGAGCGCGGCTGACAGCCAGAAGAAACCGTAGAGATGAAGGTTCATGTCTGCTCTGCTCTGTAGTGTTTACCTTGAGAATGACGGATTTCTGCTGTGTTTTTTCCCTCACCCCAACCCTCTCCCACTGGGAGAGGGCACGTTTTCCGGTGCACGCCACGTATAGCTTATATCACATTCGTACTCGATGGTTCAAGTATCTGACGCAGAACCGGCATTTGAAAAAGGGGAATGCCTGTGTTATAATTCGGCGGCGTTTCGCCTTGGGGGGATTATTCCGCATGACGAGCGCGGACGACTATAAGCAGGCCCGGTCTTTGGCCATCGAGATAGCCCGAAGCTTCGCCGCTCCAAGATTTTATACGGAACTCGGCCAGGATCGTGAAATATCGCGCAGGCTGCTTCTGACCGACCCTGTCCTTGAGAGGTCGCGCCAGATCGTGATAGCCCGGGACGAGCAATTCGGGCATGGGCTCAGGCACTCGGAGAAGGTGGCGACTGATGCGGGCGCGATCGTGCACGAGGAGTCACGGCAGAGGGGCGACCCGCTTGACCGCACGAAGCGGGCGATGTTCCTCGTACAGTTGGCCTCGCTTCTTCACGACATTAGGCGGCGTGTCCCACATCATGCACAGCAAAGCGCCGTGCTTGCTGAGGAGATACTGGAGGATTTTCCCATCGAGGAGACAGAGCGGCAGTGGATAGTCCGGTCCATCGAGAACCACGAGGCTTTTATCGAGCCGGCGGCGGTTGACTCGTCGCTCGGTCAGCTCTTGAGCGACGCGCTCTATGACGCCGACAAGTTCCGATGGGGACCGGACAACTTTACCGATACGCTGTGGGAAATGGTGCCGACGGATATCCCGATCAAGGCGCTTCTGGCCCACTTTCCCAAAGGGATGGAAGGCGTGCGCAGGATATCGGCCACGTTTCGCTCAGGGACCGGCATGAAGTATGGTCCCGAGTTCATCGAGATAGGGATTGCCATCGGCGAAAGGCTGTACAAGGAACTGCTGAAGAGGTTCCCGCCGGACGAGGATTGAGATTGACTTGGCTGAAACATGACGCGGTTGAGCCGCAACCCTCGGTTATTTGGGGACACCATGCCGCATGGTGTCCCCAAATAACCGGGTATCTGAATCATCCATGAGCGCAAAGAGAGCGGATAAGCCAGTCATCCTGATAGTTGATGACGACGAGGACATCCTGGACATAACCGAGACTTTCCTCGAGGCGAGGGGATACACGGTGGCGCGGGCACGCTCGGGCGAAGAAGCGCTCAAGCGAGTGAATACGTTGAGACCGAGCCTGATTCTGCTCGACGTCATGATTCCGAAGATGGACGGGTTCTGGCTGTGCCGCATCATCAAGTCCGACCCGAAGCTGCGGCAGATTCCCATCATCTTCCTTACGGCCAAAGACGACGCGCAAAGCCGCATCGAGGGGCAGAAGTGCGGCGGCGACGACTATCTTACCAAACCGTTCGACCTGGATGCGCTGGACGTTCGCATCAAGGCGCAACTCAAGAAGCTGACCAAAGACGAACTCGTCGGGAA
>CAZEBC010000100.1:3868-14020 GCA_964510165.1 uncultured bacterium | reverse complement strand
AGAATCCCTCGAGGATTTTCTCCTCCTGCTTCAGACCTATCTCGGTCTTATCCAGTCCGCCCGCCTTGCAACATACGCTGATCGGCTCGAACCCATTCTCCTCCAATATCCTGGAAAGAATCTGCGATTCCTTCAAGAGTCCGATACACGATGCGATGCCGATCTTCTTCGCGCCTATCTTCCTCGCGAAATGGATGGTCTCCTCCGCACGAGTCCACTTGCCGTAACCCTCCGCCTCGACCCGCGCCGAGTTCAACGCCAGCCTGCTCTTCTCCAGGTCGGACCTATATTCGGAGATGGTCGCCGAGATAATTTCTCCGAAGTTCTCCATCGGGCAGAAATCGGGCGGGCTGGAACTCGGCGCCGACTGCATGCAGTTGAATTTTCCGCACAACGCGCATTTTGGCTTGTTCATTGTCATGCCTCCGCCTCTATGCTTTGGAAATCTTGTTCGTGTCTTCGTGCCTAGGTGGTTGAAAACCTCCTCAGTCCTGCCGCTCGCCTTTGATCTCCTCAAATGACCAGCCTCGGTGCGGAGGCTGGGCGATCAAGTCCGAATCCGATATGACCGCATAAGGATACGCGAACGCCTCGGCGTCGCGCCTGATCTGCTCGGGCGGCTCTTCACCGGAGTAAGGGGCCACCAGCAGCGAGATGGTTTCGGTCTTTCCATTGTACGAAGGCGCATACGGGTCGAGCTGGTCCGCCATCCTGAGCGCAATCTGCCTTCCCAGGCCCGTGTAAGCCGTCAGGTAATGAAGCTGTTTGCCGTGGTAACTGCCGAACGGATTCAGAAACACTCGCTCGCCTTCGGGCGCAACCCGGAGCCTCATCGGACAAAACGCGAACGAAGCGTTCACGTCCGAGGTCTGCGCAACGAGCAGGCCCTTCAGGCCGTCCGTCACGGCCACCCACGCATGCGTTATGTGATTATTGAAGGAATCGAGTTCCCGGTTTTTCGAGAATTCAGCGTAGTCAAGGTCGTAGAAGCTCACATGGCCGCAGTAATTGTGCTTCCAGACCCTCAGCGGACTGCCGCGCCTGCCGAACAGGGCGGGGCGTATCTCGCACGGCATCACCTCGCGCCAGTTGTTATCGTATTCGCGCTGAAGCCGTCGCGCCTTCTTCTTATTGTAATTTCTCGATCGCGTTGCGGGGTAATTGACTCGCGTAGTGACATAAAGATACGGCAGCCCCGACACCAGCAGAAACTCCCGCTCCAGCCTCACCCGCTTTTCCCCGTCGGCATCGAACGTGATTTCCGCCGCCAGCCGCGTGAACGCGATAAGTCCGTTCGCCAACATGGCGGATTCGATAATGGTCCAGCGTGTCGGCTCCAACACGCGGCCCGCGTAATTGACCGCGCTCCGGAAGAAGGCGGTGTCGGCAAACTCGGTTCCGGAACAGGCGAGCCCGACAGGCTGCATCAAGCCGTCAAGCCTGAGCGAGATGAATTCATTCTGAAGGACGCCGACGCCGGCGGAGGCGGGCCGCGGAATATACGGATTTTCCAAAGGCGTTTCCGTAAGCTCGATTCGGAAATCCGTTCGGCCGCCGGCAGGCATCTCCTGTATGAACAGCAGTTCCGCCGGGCCAGAGTCGTTGGCCGGGTGGCGCACCGCGCACGGGAGCCGATTACCTTCAGCATCCAGCAGCCTCGCATTCGCGGTTTCGGCGCCGGACTGCGACAGAGGAATCCGGACGACCGCCCGCGAAGGTTTCGCCTCAAACCGGACTGCCTTTGTTGATACTCCTCGAACATAATCCAGCAAGGCAAACCCGGCGGTTCCCGACGAGGCCGCAGGCTTGGCCGTCATGCCCGCCGCGAGTCCGAACGCCATGGACGCTCTTTCCACCGAGCGATGGACCAGTTCGGCCCCCGCCCTCAGGCGGGTGAGGTTCATCACGGGAGAGGCAAGCCCGAAGTGAGTGGTCGAGAGCGATTTGAGGCGAGCCTCATACGAATCCGAAAGCAGTTGTTCAATCTCGCGCCGTCTGCCGCCCTGTTCAACCAGTTCCATAAGCCTGCGCGTTTGAAGCTCCAGGATACGGGCGCGCTCGATGCCGGTCCACATCCGGTGGTTCGACCATTTTTCCGCCCAACTCGAGAGACCGTCGAAGCTGCCGTCGGCGGTATCCTGCCTGATCGTCACCGTGCCGGTCGGCGGGAAGGCGCGGATATATTCGCCGGGCGTGGTGAAGGTGACATAAGGCAGGTCGCGCACGCTGTCCACAAGCCCCTTCAGTCCGCGCGCCGCCGAAAGTACGCTTGGAAGCAGAGGCCAGTCGTATCCGTACCAGAAATCATCGTCCGCGTCCGAATCGATGAGCAGCAGCAAATCCTTCGGCTCCGACATCCGCACTTGCTTTCGCCGAAGCCGCTTGATCCACTGTCGCAGTGAAATATTGTCCGCGATGTCGCCGAGATTGTAGGCGGGCAGGAGCATCATGGTTTCCTCAATGCCCGGATATATGAGCATCAGCGGATTGTAGCGGTGCTCGAAGGCGAGTGGCCTGACGAAATTGCTGAACGCATTGAACGGAACCGCGCTGTAGTAAAGGCTGATGCAGTCAACGCCGTTGGCCGGATACATCTTCAGGTGTATCGGCGTGTACATCATCTCCTGGGGCCTCACAATCGGGGCGAGCCGCCCAAAGAGGTCCTTCAGGCCCGACCCGGCGGAATTGCTTACCGCCCGTCCTATCGCCGCGTCAAACTCCGCCGGTGTATGTGCGCTTATGAGGCCGTTGTTGTATGACATTACCTCCACTTCATCCTTGCCCTCGGCCACGCGGCGCTTCCATGATTCGATGATGTCGGGGCAATGCCCAGGCATGATCTTTTCAAGCGAGAAGTAGTTTTCGATATCCCATGTTCCGCGCACGCCGACGCCGGACGCATTGTATCCGTCGAGCGTTTCGATAATATCCCGGATTATGCGGATGTCCTTGCCGAAACCAAGCTCGTCGGGGGTGTCTCCCCGATACGAATGGTAGAAGTTCACGTGGAATCTGAACGCAAGATGAATCCTGCAAGATGAGGAATCACTCATTGGCCGCTCCTCCAAGCCGTCCTCCCCAAATCTGCCCCAAGAAGGCGGCAACCACAAGAAATGGAATGAAATACGCGGTCACCATCAGGAATGTCCGCGCCAGATACACGAAAGGGATCGGGAGATGAATGTAGAGGAACCAACGCACGCTGTATCTGCCCACCCTCGCTCTCAGGAATCCGAACGGCAGATTGATCAGTACCGTGAACAGAAACAGGATAAATACGGAAATAAGGCTTTCTCTCATCAGGATTTCCCGTTGAAATGCAAGGCGGGATAATTTGGCAGGCTTCCCTGGAGCCGACCCGCGTCCCATTATAACACTTGTGGCCGATCAGAACAACGGCTCACTAATAGACGAAGGTGGTCACCTTGTCATCTTGATATCGGCTCTCTGCGATGGTCTGGTCTTCGTGCACAATCAGCACGATGCAATTGACGGTGTCGAACCGCCGCTGGAAGGCGCGCACCAGCGTCGCGGTCATTACCCGCAGGTCGGCCTTGTTGAACTGCTCCTTTCCTCTCTTGACGTACAGGAGCATCAGACCTTTGTGCTTGATCTCCACTCCGCTTATCGATTCGGGAAAACTCATCTCCCAGATGCTGTAAATTTCCCTCGCGAAATCCCGCTCCTCCTGGGACTTGGCGTCAATAATCATTGAACTCTGCGACACGATGCCCGAACGAGAGAGCGTCTTCACGTCGAATCGGTCCACGTGGCTCAGGTCAAGCACGACAAGATATGCGGCCACTCCCCCAACCAGCGAAAGCGAAGCCACCGCGTACAGGGTATGGCGCAGGATTCGGCGGGTGTGTACCTGTTTTTCCTGCTTCTTCTTGCGGGCGACCTGGGCGCTCTCGATGAGGAACGGCTGGAGGCCCGAACTGCGGATCTGGCGATCGGCGTCCTTCTTGTCCCGCGCCTTCAGGACTCTCTTGCGCACATGGCCGTCGGCGGCAACCGCCTCGAAATAGTAGTAAGGCATCGCCTTACTCCTTTTCGGTCGTTTGCTTTCCCTTACCCCGACCGTTTCCTACCGGGAGAGGGCAGGGTGAGGGGCTTCGGTTTGCTATAAGGGCGGTTCGCGAACCGTCCCTGCAAACTGCTCTGGACGCTTCGTAGTGGCGATTATCTCAATGCCGCTCTCGCTCGAGCAAGGCGGCGATTCGGCGAGTGTGAATGAATTGCGTCGCGCAGCCTGAGATGAATTCTTGAATTGCACGGCACGGCGCGGCGGTTCTATGATGATGAGCATATTTTACCACGACCGCCCCAGTTAGTCAAAACAATGCTGTAATCCCAGGGACGCACCGCGCTCACGGCCCCTATTGACTATCCATGCGCCGCCATGATATACAACCATAGTTTTCTCGCAACCGGAATAGAGTTCTTGGCGCAGCATGCTGCGCGGTTCCCGCAATCGCCAGGACATTGTCGGGGCACACGGCGTGCGCCCAGGCGAAAAACATCGCTATGTTTGCATTACTATCCATAACTCTCGTGGTTCTGGCCGGCGTCGCGGTCTACTCGCTTTTCATCGAAACCCGCAGGTTCCAGATAAACCGTGTGAACATGAGCGCGAAAGGGCCTCTCCCCCGTCCATTGACCATCCTTCACGTTTCAGATTTCCATTTCGGGGAGGGCGACCATTTCAGGCTCAGGTTCCTCCAAGATCTCCACAAGACCCCGGTCGATATGGTCGTCGCGACCGGCGACCTGATCGATGACAATTCGGGGATCGAGCACTGTGTCAATGCGCTCAAGGGGTTTCAGACCACACTCGGCGTGTTCGCCGTGTTCGGCGCACACGACCACTGGGACACCCGCTTCTGGAACGTCGTCAAGGACCTCTCCATCGGGGGGTATCGCAAGGGCAGGCCCAATGATTTTGACCGGCTCAAACGCGAACTTGAGGCTGCCGGCATCGTCTGCCTTCATAATGCGGCGTGGCGGGTGTCGCTTGCCGCAATAGGGTCTGCCGATGCGGAGCTTTGGATGGCGGGCGTGGACGACCTGTTCGTCGGACTCGCCGATTTCGACAAGGCGCTCGATGACGCGCCGCCCAACGCCTTCAAGGTCCTCCTCTCCCACACGGTGGAGGACCCCCGCGACATGGCCGCCCTCGGCGTCAACGTGGTTTTTGCCGGCCATTCGCATGGCGGGCAGGTCCGCCTCCCGCTCTTCGGCCCCGTCATCACCCGCTCCAGCCTTGCCCGAAAATACGCATCGGGCCTCTTCGAGGTGGACGGCACGCTGTTCCACATAAGCAGAGGCATCGGAACGGGCAAATGGACCGAATTCCGATTCCTCTGCCCTCCCGAGGCTACCTACATCCGACTCACGGGCTCTTGACCACACTGGCGCCGGCTCTCCCAATCGCGCGCTGGACAAAGACCCGTCCGATGTCATATACTCCGGTGGCGGGAAACGATCAGCAAAGCTTCACGCAGAGGAGACGGATTCATGTCGGAGCCTTTTGGCCGCACAATGGAAATAGTAACCGGCCTCATGAGGCCGATGGCGCAGTTCTGGCGGGAGAACCCGATGCCGCCATACGAGGACTACGCTCACCTGTACTCGGCGCTTATCGACTACAATTCGGAGCACTATGAATGGGTCGCCGAGGCCATGCGCGACAAGAGCCGCAAGGTCGCGCTGTTTGAGTTCGGGCTTGTGCCCCAGCTTTTCTATGCGTTCGAGTGCGGGCCGCTTTGCCTCGAATTCTATCCGTCGTTCTTCACGCGAACCAACATGAACGTGGTCTATGAGTTTCTGGAACGCGCGGAGGAAGCGGGCGTGCCCTCTGACGTGTGCTCAACCGACCGCTTCATCATCGGCGCGGCCCTGAGCGGAGAATTGCCGACCAATTCGTTCTTCGTCACCTCGTGCTCGCCGTGCGACGGCACCCGCATCGCGTATCCGATCCTTCATAAACTGCTCGAGTGCCCGATGCTCTACCTCGATGCTCCGTTCCGATACGACAAGGAGGCCGTCCGCTATTACGCGCGTCAGTTGAAGGACCGGCTCATCCCGTTCCTCGAGCAGGTCACCGGCAGGAAATTCGACATCGACCGCTTCCGCGAAACCGTGATCGAATCGAACAAGGCGTACGAACTCCTCACCGAGATACACGACACCTACACGGCGAGACCGGCGCCGCATCCGGGGCTGCTCAGGATCGTCCCCTACGGAAGCTACATTGCGGGCGCCGGCCACCCGAGGCTGACCGAGACGCTCAAGATCGTCAGCGAGGACGCCGCCCGCCGCGTCAGGGAAGGCCGGACACAGGGTCCATTTCCGGAGAAGCACCGCGTGCTCTGGGTGCACGTACCCCCCACGTACGACGCCGAGCTCTTCAACTGGATGGAGCAACAGCTTGGAGCGATGGTGGTCATGAACTCGCTCTCCAGCACCGCCATTCTTGAGCCGATCGACACGTCGAGCCTCGACTCCATGCTCGAGGGGGTCGCCTGGCAGGGACTCGACATGACCATGTCGCTCATGCGGTTCGACACCGAGAAACTGATCAACTTCTCGCTGCATGCCTACGACCATTACCGCTGCGACTGCATGATCGTCACCCAGCATATCGGCTGCAACAGCATCTGCGGAGCCCGGGGCCTCATCCGCGAGGTCTGCCGCAAACGCGATATTCCCGTGCTGTTCCTTGAATTCGATTACAATGACGACCGGGTGCTGCCGCCCGAACTCATGCGCACCCAACTCGAGGAATTCTTCACGACCGTCATGGCGTAGGGAGACCGGCATGGAACACCTGAAATATTTCGCCGAAATCGCCTCGCAACTCAACAACCCCGAAATCCGCGCCTGGAAAAGCTCCGGCAACCGCGTCGTTGGAACCGTCTGCTCCAACATCCCCGAGGAAATCCTCCATGCTGCCGGCTTTGCCTCCGTCCGACTGCGCGCCCCCGGCCTGCAAGACACCTCCAGCGCCGATTCGCAGCTCCATCGGATAAACTGCTCCTACACGCGCTCGGTCCTCGAGATGCTCATGCGCGGGGAACTCCGCTTCCTCGATGGCCTCGTCACTACCAACACGTGCGACCACATGCTCCGCCTCGCAGGCGAACTCCAGGCCAAGGCGGGTCTTCCGCTCGCGCATTACTTCTCCATGTATCACACCTTGGGAGAATTCTCCGAAGAATGGTTCACGATGGAGATGGAGAAGCTGATTCGCGCCATCGAAACGGCCTTCGGGACGAAGATAACCGAACAATCCCTGCGCAATTCCATCGCGCTCAACAATCACACCCGCCAACTTATGGCGCGCCTCAACGACCTCCGCAAGAGCGACCCGCCTCGCCTCAGCGGCGCAGAATACCTGCAAGTCGCCGTCGCCGGAATGTCCATGCCCAGGGAACGGTTCACCGAAAAGCTCGAGGCCCTGCTGCCGTCGCTCGAACGACGCGTGCTCGATGATGGAAGCCTGCCGCGCCTCATGCTGCTCGGGGGCGGATGCGACTCGCCCGACTTCGTCGGCTTCATCGAGAGCAAGGGCGCGCGAATCGTCGCCGACGCCCTCTGTTTCGGCTCTCGCCATTATCAAGGGATCATCGATGACGCCGCCGCCTCGCCGCTCCGTGCAATCGCCGCCCGCTATACGGGCCGCGTCGCCTGCCCCTCCATCATAGACGGTTTTGACCATAGCTATAATCTCCTCAAGGACACCATCCGCGACTGGAACGTTCAAGGAATCGTCTGCGCGCGCCTGAAATTCTGCGACCACTGGGCCGGCTTCCGCAAGTTGATGAGTGAGCAATTGCGAGGCGGGGGCGTTCCCGTGCTCGACCTCGAACGCGAATACTCCACCATCGCCTCCGGCCAGATCAGTACCCGCGTCCAGGCCTTCCTCGAAATGCTGAAGTGAGGCCGGCAAGAAACGCACACAATTTACGGGACCCTCATCTCGCCTTTCTGGCGTTCTTGTGATAGAATGTGACGAAAGGGGGCGGCGGCCGATTCCCTCAATGAGGTGCGATTCACTACTGCGATTCGAGCCTGGACTCTTTGTATCCCGCCGTAGACAGCTTTCCGCACACACCTCAATGACGGACTCGGCCAGAGCCGAAGATTATGGTCGAGCGCAAGGGGGATATCGAGAAGTTGCCTGTGAATTCCGCTTTCGACATAATTGCAATCGCGTCATCGGCAGGGGGACTGAAGGCGCTGGACCAGATTCTGTCGATGCTTCCAGTGGATTTCCCGGCCTCCATTGTGGTCGTTCAACACCTCGACCCCCGCCATCGCAGCCTGATGGCCGATATTCTCAGCCGACACACGCCTTTGCGGGTGAAGCAGGCGGAAGAAGGCGACAGGCTGGAGCCGGGCACGGTCCACATCGCCCCGCCGAATCGGCACCTTCTCGTGAATCCCGACGATACGCTGTCGCTCACGCAGTCGGAACTCGTGCATTTCGTGCGACCATCGGCTGACCTCCTGTTCGAGTCGGTAGCGGGCACGCACAAGGATCGAGCGATTGCAGTGGTGCTCACAGGCTCGGGACGTGACGGCTCGATGGGGGTGCAGGCGATCAAGAAGATGGGCGGCACGGTGATAGCGCAGGACACTGAGACGAGCGAATTTTCGGGAATGCCAAGCGCCGCGATAGAGACCGGGGCGGTGGATTTCGTTTTGCCTCTGGAGGATATTCCGTCGGCGCTGGTCACTCTGGTGACGAAAGAAGAGTCGGCATGAGCCCGTCCGATCACGAGAACAAGAGGGATCCACGGTTAGAAGCTCTTTTGGAATTCATCAAGGAGAACCGTGGGTTTGACTTCACGGGATACAAGCGTAGCAGTCTGACGCGCCGAATCACCAAGCGGATGCAGGCGGTCAACATAGACAATTTTGCTGACTACAGGGACTATCTCGAGGTCACGGAGGAGGAGTTCACCCATCTCTTCAACACCATTCTCATCAATGTCACCAAGTTTTTTCGGGACCCCGATGCGTGGGAGTTTCTCGCGACGGAAGTGATTCCGGGCCTGATCGCGCGAAAATCGCCGCACGAGCAAATCCGGTGCTGGAGCGTCGGGTGCGCGTCGGGAGAGGAAGCCTATACGATCGCCATGGTGCTGGCCGAGGCGCTGGAAAAGCCCGGGAACCGCATCAAGATTTACGCCACGGACGTTGACGAGGAAGCCCTTGCGCACGCGCGGCACGGCGTGTATACGGCCGAGAATATCGAGTCTGTTCCTCCAGAACTGAGGAAGAAGTATTTCGAACCGGCCGGAGACAAGTATGTGCTCTCGAAGGAACTGCGTCGGTGCGTGATTTTCGGCGTCAACAACGTCGTTCAGAACGCGCCGATCTCGCGGCTGGACCTGCTTGTATGCCGCAACACTTTGATGTATTTCAACGCCGAAACGCAGAACCGGATTGTGGCACGGTTCCACTTCGCGCTGAACAATGATGGGGTGCTGTTCCTCGGGAAAGCGGAGACGATGCTGTCGCGCGTGCACTTGTTTCAGCCGATTGACCTGAAGCGGCGGATTTTCCGGAAGGTATCCCATGCTCTGCGGGAGCAGACCGTCATGGCGGCTGTCGGCACGGACGTTCTGGTTGGCCAGACGCTCAAGAAGCTGCAATTGAGCGAGGCGGCTTTCGATGCGTCGCCGGTGGCTCAATTGGTATTGGATAGAAGCGGGACTTTGCGGGCGGCAAATAGGGAGGCAACGAAATCGCTGGAAATTGACGTTCGCGACGTAGGCCGCCCCTTTTGTGATCTCAGCATCTCCTACAGGCCGATCGACCTGCGCAAACTCATCGAGGAGGCCGTTTCCTCAGGGAAGCCGGTTGTGCTCAGAGAAGTGGAACGGCAGGCGCCCGACGCGCCCAACCAATTCCTGGATATTTATGTAACGCCCATTCTTGGCGACGAATCCGATATGACCGGGGTCTTGCTAACGTTCACGGATCAGACGCACTGCAAGCGATTGGAAAGTGACCTTGCGCGGATGAATCAGGAACTGGAAACCGCCAACGAGGAGTTGCAATCGGCCAACGAGGAACTGGAGACGACGAACGAGGAGTTGCAATCGGCCAACGAGGAACTGGAGACGACGAACGAGGAGTTGC
>CAZEBC010000100.1:0-3768 GCA_964510165.1 uncultured bacterium | reverse complement strand
AACGAGGAGTTGCAATCGGCCAACGAGGAACTGGAGACGACGAACGAGGAGTTGCAGTCCTCGAACGAAGAGATGGAGACGATGAACGAGGAGTTGCAGGCCACCAACGAGGAACTGCAGACCATTAACGACGAGCTTCGCGAGCGGACCGACATGCTCAACCAATCCAATGCGATCATAGAATCGGTTCTGGATGGGCTGCGCCTTGGAGTGGTGGTTGTTGACGAGGACATCAAGGTTCTTTCCTGGAATAACCAGTTGGCCGAACTCTGGGGGCTCCGGGCCGATGAGGTGAAAGGCCAGTCGTTTCTCAATCTCGATATCGGCTTGCCGATGGAGCAGATCAAGAAATCCATCAGGGCCGTGCTTGACGGAGAGGGCGGCGCTAAGCAGGTCATGCTTGACGCCAGAGACAGACGGGGCAGGAAGTTGCAGTGTCAGGTCACCTGCAATCCGCTCGTAGGAGGGGATAAAGAGGTGAAAGGAGTGGTGATGCTGATGGAAGAGCGTCGCGGCACGCAGGAAGGTAATGGATAAACGCGAAGACATATTCAATCTCGAACCAATCAGGAATCTTCTCTACGAGCTTGAGGCTCGCATCAAGAGCGGCATCCCGCTGGATGAAATCGGGTTTCAGGTGTTCGAGGAGATGGCGTCTCTTCTCGAGGAAATCGAGGTTGCCAATGAGGAACTGCGCCAACAAAGCGAGGCTGTCGAGGCCGCTCTTATGGAGGCTGAAAAGAACCGACGGCGCTATGAGGACCTTTTTGAGCTTGCGCCTGACGCATACCTGGTGATGGATGACCGGGGCATCATTCGGGAAGCCAATCGGACTGCGGCGCAGATGCTGAACGTCGAGCAACAACACTTGTTGAATAAGCCGCTCGTCGCGTTCCTTCCCGAACTGGACAGGTTCACAGCACAGGGATGCACGGTTTTCGGGGAGACCTATGTGCATCCTCGAAACTGCGCGCCATTCTGCGCCGCCGTCACCACCTCTCCGGTTCACGATTCGAACCAGGAAGTAAGCGGATGTCGCTTCCTGATTCGCGACATCACTGAGCAAAAGCGGGCCGAAGAAGCTCTGCGCGAGAGCGAAGAGCGATACCGGCGCCTGGCAGAGTCGCTCGAGGACATGGTCGCACGGAAGGTCGAAGAGCTTCACCATGCGAAGACGTTGGCGACGCTCGGGCAGATGATCGCCGTGTTGGCGCACGAATTCAGAAATCCGCTCCAGAACATACGCATGGCGCTGGAGGCGCTCATGGGGAAGGTGGCCAAAGACGAGGACGCTCAGACAATCTTTTCCGAAGCGCGGTACGGACTTGACCGCCTGAACAGGATGGTAATGGAGTTGCTTGAGTTTTCCGGGCCGACCCGGCTCCACTATTCGACCATCGCGCTCAAGGAGATCGTGGCGGACGCCCAGCACTACCTGCGCGATCGGCTCACCAATGTCAAGGTTCAGATGGACTTACAGGATGAGAACACTCAGATACGGGTGGACCCGGAAAAGATAACCAGGGTTCTTGTCAATCTCATTTCGAACGCCATTGACTCGATGCCCCTAGGAGGCTGTATCGAGCTGCGCTCTCGATTCACGGAATCGAGAGGAGAGTCGGTGTTGACGTTTGCGGTGACCGATACCGGCTGCGGCATTGACGAGAAGACGATGCGGCAGATTCAGGAGCCCTTCTTTACGACTAAGGTCAGTGGCGCCGGGCTCGGCCTGGACATCTGCCGGAAGATCGTGGAGAGTCACCACGGCACGCTTAATATCAAGAGCGATCCCGGCAAAGGGACTACTGTGGAGGTGACTATTCCGGTGGGGTCGCCTCCGGGAAGAGCGGATTAGGGACTAACCGGTTCTCTTGCCAAATGGGCAAGACAGTCTTCGGTGGTGTCTGCGGACGGGCGTTTCACTATCGTGCGATTAATCGGGGACACGATGTGGCATCATGTCTCCGATTAACCTCTCGTTTCAAAATAAAGCAGGCTGCCTCACGATTTCCTCACTGTGTTTCCACATCGAGCGCCGCCCGTTATGTCATTTGGGCAGGCGGGAGGCGCATGGAGCCATCGGTTCTGCCGCGCGGTCTATCCACAACACTTGCCAAACCAGATAGTTACAAATCATAAGCAGTTCTTGGCACCACTCTTGCCATTAGTAATCGAATGAAACGCAGGGCCATGAAATGCAATGCAGAGCGTCTGAGAAAGGAGGTTTTTGGGAATCATTTTGGCGAATGCAGGAAACAGGAAACGCTCCGCATGGAGGCGCGGAGGTATCATGCAAGTCTTATCACCATAAGGTTGAAAGGAGTTAGATTATGAAGGTTAAACCGTTGGCCGACCGGATTCTGGTTCGCAGAATCGAGGAAAAAGAGGTCAAGAAGGGCGGAATCATAATCCCTGACACCGCCAAGGAGAAGCCTCAGGAGGCGGAAGTGGTTGCCGTTGGTCCTGGGGCGATCGGCGAAGACGGGAAGCGAATGCCGATGGAAGTCAAAGCGGGCGACCGCATACTCATCGGGAAGTATTCGGGCACGGAAGTGAAGATAGACGGCAAAGAATACATCATAATGCGGGAAGACGAAGTTCTCGCCATCATTGGATAATCAGAGAAGGGAGGCAATGAGGATATGCCTGCAAAACAGTTGAAGTTCAGCGAGGAGGCCCGGCATGCGGTGCTTCGAGGCGTGGAGAAGCTGAGCGCCGCAGTCAAGGTGACGTTGGGCCCGAAGGGCCGCAACGTAGTGCTTGACAAGAAATGGGGGGCTCCGACGATCACGAAAGACGGAGTCACCGTGGCAAAGGAAGTGGAACTGGAAGACCCGTATGAGAACATGGGCGCACAGATGGTGAAGGAAGTCGCCTCGAAGACCAGTGACGTGGCTGGCGACGGCACGACGACGGCCACCATCCTCGCCGAGGCGATATACAGGGAAGGCCTGAAAAACGTGACGGCTGGCCGCAACCCTATGGACCTGAAGCGCGGCGTCGAGAAGGCCGTCGAGTCGGTGGTTTCCGAGCTCAAGAAGATGAGCAAGAGCGTGAAGGACCGCACCGAGATATCGCAGGTGGCCACGATATCGGCCAACAGCGACCGCGCGATCGGCGACATCATCGCCGATGCGATGGACAAGGTCGGCAAAGACGGCACCATCACGGTCGAAGAAGCGAAGGGGATGGAGACCACGCTCGAGGTCGTCGAGGGAATGCAGTTCGACAAGGGGTATCTCTCGCCGTATTTCATCACCGACCCTGAGCGGCAGGAGGTCGTGCTCGAGGACGCCTACATCCTGATTCATGAAAAGAAGATATCCAACCTGAAGGACCTGCTCCCGCTGCTCGAGAACGTCGCAAGGTCGGGCAAACCCCTGCTTGCCATTGCGGAAGACGTCGAGGGCGAGGCGCTGGCCACTCTGGTCGTCAACAAGCTGCGCGGCACGCTGCAATGCTGCGCGGTGAAGGCGCCCGGCTTCGGCGACAGGCGCAAGGCGATGCTCGAGGATATCGCGATTCTAACGGGCGGAACCTGCATTTCGGAGGAGATGGGAATCAAGCTTGAGAACATCAAGCTCGAGGACCTGGGCCGCGCCAAGAGAATTGTGGTCGACAAGGATAACACGACCATCGTGGAAGGTGCGGGCAAGTCCGCCGACATCAACGGCAGAGTCAACCAGATTCGCAGGCAGATCGAGGAAACCACGTCGGACTACGACCGCGAGAAGCTGCAGGAGCGCCTGGCGAAGCTGGCCGGCGGCG
>CAZEBC010000099.1:0-14299 GCA_964510165.1 uncultured bacterium | reverse complement strand
GAGCAATTCCGAAATCTTGCGCCTCAGCTTTAGTCTTCGGCGAAAGGCGCCGCCCGCCATGAGCATCCATTTCAAGCCGACGTAGACGATAATCCCTGTCAGCGCGCCGTACAGCGCGGAATAGATGATATCGGGCGTCGCCGCGACGAGCGTGCCGGTCACCTTGAACGCGTTGCTCGTATCTTGGACTCGCTGGCCCCATTCCTCGCCGAGAAACATGCGAAGCGCTTCCCCGAAACGCTCCTGCTTGCCGATCAGCGGATACAGCGCCTTGGCGGCCTGATACTCCGCCCCCACGATCATTCCGATAAACGGGGCGCTGTACCTGGCGAGGAAATCAATCAGGCCGAATGCAAACCTGGCGGGAAACGACCGCCTGCGAGAAGGACCATACACGCGGGCTATCTGGCGCACCTCATCGCGCTCGACGGTGGCTGGCAGATAGTCAAGCTCTCGGTCGAGAAGCTGGTTCCTCAAAATGTTCTGTCTGACCCTTTTCGCGTATGTCTTCATGCAAAATTTCCCTTCACGATTATGTTAGTCAACCCAGCGCGCCCTGTCAAATGATGAAGGCGGAGTGATGAGTTATCATTTGACTCTTCTCGATCTTAATGTCTTAATGCTGGTGACGAGAATGGCTATGAGTTCGTCGGCCTCTTTCATTAGGTCGCATAACAATTGGGCTTTGACAATGCCGGATTCGGCGAGGAGTTCGAGCCAATACGCGGTTTCTTCAAGCTCCTGCAAAGCCCCTTCGGACTTACTAATCATTTCTGCGCTTGAGCGACTTCGTTTTTCCTCTCTGGCATGCGCGCCAACCGAAGTGCCTCAGCGGAGGGCCTGCTTTCCGATCACCTGTGCCTCGGGATCCTTCGGCAACGATGAATAGAGCCTGATGATCCGCAAGGAAGAGAGCTTGGTCCGTTGCACAATGTCCGGTTTTTCATTCATCACTCATCATTCCGCATTCAAGGCTGAGGCAGCGAGACGCGGCATGCTGCGTCCCCATAGTCAATCCGTTTTCGATTTCTGTGCCGACAATCCTCTTACGCTCCCAGCTTGAGGACATAGCGGACAATGAAAAGGACTGCGAAGATGTAAATGAACGCATTCAGTTCCTTGCGGCGGCTGCTCAGGAGCTTCAGGAGGGTATACGAGATGAACCCAAAGGCAATGCCGTCGGTGATGCTGAACGTGAGCGGCATCATGATCATGGCCAGAAATGCGGGGATCGATTCGGTGTAGTCTTCCCAGTTGATCGACTTCACGCTCGTCATCATCATGCTGCCCACGATGATCAGCGTGGGCGCAATGACCGGGTAGAGCATGACGTCGCCGAACTGAACTCCGCCGCCCACCATCTTCGCGAGCGGATAAAAGAAGAGCGCCAGGAGGAACAAGGCGGCGGTGACCATATTGGCGAGACCCGTCCTGCCGCCGACCGAGACGCCCGCCGCACTTTCGATGTAGCTCGTGACCGTGGATGTCCCGAGCAGCGTGCCCGTAACCGTGCCGAACGCATCGGAAAACAGTGCCCGGGCCGCGCGGGGCAGTTTGCCGTTGACCAGGAAGCCGGCGCGTTCGCTTATCCCCACCAGCGTGCCCACGGTGTCGAAGAGGTCGAGGAAGAAGAAGACGAATACGATTGCGAGCAAGTCCATCAGCCTGCCTGCTCCGAAAGCTCCCAGGATATCAAGCTTGAACAAGGTCGGTGTAACCGAGGGCGGCCGGCTCACTATGCCTTCGAATTGCACGAGCCCCAGCGCCCATCCGGCGAACGCGGTGAGAAGAATCCCGATCAGGATGGCGCCCTGCACGCGGAGCGCGAACAGCAGGGAGATGACCAGCACTCCGGCGAGCGAGAGCAGAACGGGCGTGCTATGCAAGTCTCCAAGTTTCACATAGGTAACGGGGTGCGCGACTATCAGGCCCGACCACTCCATGCCCACGAGCGCTATCAAGAGCCCTATGCCCACGGCGATGGCGCTCTTGAGCGACTGCGGGATCGCGTCCATCAAACGAGCGCGGAAATGGAATACGGAGAGCATGATGAAGAGTGCGCCCGATATGAAGTTGGCGCCCAACGCTATCTGCCAGGTGTACCCCATATGAGCGCAGACGGCGTATACAAAAAAGAAGTTGTGGCCCATAGCCGGCGCGAGCGCGATTGGATAATTGGCGAGCACCCCCATCAGAAAAGTGGCGATTGCGCTGGAGACGCATGTGGCAACCAGCACGGCGCCGTGGTCCATCCCGCACGCCGGATTGCCCAGGACGGCAGGCTGGACGAAGATGATGTAAGACATCGTCATGAACGTGGAGACGCCGGCCACAACCTCGGTTCGAGCGTTTGTCCCATTGGCCTGAAGATCGAACATGGGGTGATCTCCTCTCTTCAGGATTCTGGAGCCGGGCGGGTTCGTTCGCTCACGGTTCCCGCTGAACGTAGAACTTCTCTTTCAGTCTTTGTTCCACAAGCGGAGGCACAAATGCGCTTATGTCGCCCCCGAACTCTATCAGTTCTTTCACCAGGCTGGAGCTGATGAAGGAGTAGTTCTCGTGGGTCATGAGGAAGATGGTTTCATACGAATCGTTGAGCTTGCGGTTGGTGAGCGCCATCTGAAACTCGTACTCGAAGTCCGAGAACGCCCTCAGTCCTCTCACAACACAGCGGGCGCCTCTTTTCCTCACGTAGTCCACAAGCAATCCATCGAAGGAATCAACTAGGACATTGTCGTAACCCTTGACCAGCTCATGGATCATGTCAAGTCGTTCCGTCACGGTGAACAGATTGGTTTTCTGAATGTTGTGCGCGACGGCCACGATGAGTTCATCGAAAAGCCCGAGGGCCCGTTCAATGAGGTCGATATGTCCGAAAGTGACGGGATCGAAACTCCCGGGATACACGGCGATTCGCTTCATACTCACTCTCCCAATTGCCTTTTCGCCAGGTCTCTTGCCGCGTCATAGACGACTCTGAGAGGCACGTGATGCACGCGCGCGCTTCTCTTGCAATCCTCGAATTCGGGCGAGACCGTGATAGGCTTTCCCCCAACCATTCCCACTTTAACTCTGACGATGCCCCACTCGGTAGACACTTCCACTGTCGTACGCTCCAGCTTCAAGCGCGCCTCTCGATGATATCTTACACCAAAGGTGGTCGATTCTGAAAATAACATGCCGGCCAGCGCGGACGTGTGCGCCGGTTCACAAAGAAGCGTGAGCAGCGTTCCAGGCCTGGTCTTCTTCGATTGGGTCGGCGTGAGATACACGTCAAGGGCGCCCTGCTCAAGCAGAAGTTCGATCAGATACTCGAAATTCTCGGGATTCATGTCGTCAATGGTGGTATGCATGACCACCACGTCGTCCGTTGCATAAGCGTCTGAGGGCTCGCCTATTACAACCCGCAAAAGGTTCGGCCAGCCGGGGAAATCGCGTTTGCCCGCGCCGTACCCGTGCCCCAGCACCGTCTGAGAGGGCAGCGCCCCAAAACTTTCGACGAGCGACTTCAGAAGGACTGCCCCCGTGGGCGTGACGAGTTCCGCCTGGGGTCCACGCGAGTAGACGGGCGCCCCCTCGAGCAGTTTTATCGTGGCGGGAGCGGGCACCGGAAGTACGCCGTGCCTGCACTCGACGAAGCCGCCGCCGACATTGACGGGGGAACATTGAACGCGGTCGATCCCGAGACTATCAAGCCCGATAAGGGTTCCGACCACGTCAACTATGGAATCAATGGCCCCCACCTCGTGAAAATGTATTTTGTCCGGCGCGGTCGAGTGAATGGCCGCCTCGGTCTCGGCAAGCAGAACGAAAACCCGGCGCGCCCGGTCGCGGATTCGCGCGGGCACTGTGCTGGCGTCGAGAAGTTCCAATATGTCGTGGAGGCCGCGCTCGCTCTGCTGAGCATCGCGAACCTCGACGAAAAAGTTCGTGCCGGAAAGGTTTCGCCTGAGGGTTTTTTCGGCGCGGATTTCGTATCCTCTAAGCCGAAGTTGGGCGAGGCCGTCGCGAAGCTCGTCAAGCGACAAGCCCGCGTCGAGCAGAGAGCCGACTATCATGTCGCCGCTTGCGCCGGAAAAGCAATCGAAATAGAGAATTCTCAAACGTCATCGCTCCGCGAGAAGACTTCCCGAAAAATTCGGGAGGTTCACCTCCGCCTGGCGATGAGGCTGGCGAAATAACCCGCCCCAAAGCCGTTATCGATATTGACCACGGAGACACCGGGTGAACACGTGTTCAGCATCCCCAGCAAGGCGGCCAGGCCGTCAAAACTCGCCCCGTAGCCAACACTTGTCGGAACCGCGATAACAGGGCATTCTACCAGTCCCCCCACAACGCTTGCAAGCGCGCCCTCCATGCCCGCCGCCACCACAATGGAGTCGGACTCGGCAATGTCTTTTCTGCGGTCAAACAGCCGATGAATGCCTGCCACGCCCACGTCATAGATGCGCTTGACCCGGCATCCCATCATCTCGGAGGTGACGGCAGCCTCTTCCGCAACCGGAATGTCTGACGTGCCTGCGGTAATAATTGTGACGTCGCCCTTGCGTCTGCCGAGCGGGCGCGTAACGACAGTCATTGCGCGCGCGGCCTGATTGTAAGAAGCATTCTTATGGATCGCGCGGACCGCCTCGTAGTCTCCCTGTGAAATCCTGGTCGCAAGGACGTTGCATTCCCGCTCCACCATCTTGTTCACGATTCCCACGATCTGCTCCGTGGTCTTGTCTTGGCACAGCACCACCTCGGGGAATCCTCTTCGAAGATGGCGGTGATGGTCGAGTTTGGCGAATCCCAGGTCTTCGTAAGGCAGCGCTTTGAGGGCCGACATCGCCTCCTCCACGCTCACCTTGCCGCGTGCCACGTCCGTAATCAGTGCGCGAAGCTTTTGGGGATGCATTTCTTCGTGCCGGTGTCCGTTCAGAGTTTCTTGCGAGACGCCTTCTTGTAGACGCCGCCGAACACGGGCTCCTTCTTGTATCGTTTCGACATGCCGATCAGAAGGAGAACGTCGCGGCTCGACATTTCCTCTACTATAGCACGAAGATAGCCCAAGGCGGAAGTCGAGAGCTTTCCGATGTTGTCACAATCTGCCACAAGCACCGCCCGTGAGCGGGCGAACTTGTTGAGCAAGCCGTTCCAATCGAAGGAGGGGGTCAGCCTGAGCATCTCGGCGAGTTTCTCGATAGAGAGCAGTGAAACCCGCTCCGGAATGGCGTGTATCAGCCGATTGCCTAACGCGTGAAAGAAATTGAGCCTGAGCTTCGGATCGTCCTCGATAAGCAACAATGGAAACTTGTTTCGCCATTTCCGGTTGGGATTCCTGAACGCCTCCTCCAGCTCATCGAACAAGCGCGTATCCCCGAAGAGCGCCGCCGTGACGGCGGGATCGGGCGCAAGGAATTCGTCCAGGAAGTCGCGCTTAACCTCTGGAATGGGCGGCTCCGGCGGCTGGCCGCTCTCGGGAACCTCAGACTCCGGCTCTTTCTCATCCGTGCTCGATTCCACAAGAGACCGCGCAACCTGGACTATTGCCTCCGCCGCCTCTTTCCTCTCCTCCTGGATATCCCGGTTGATGTCGAGCCGTATCAAAAGACCGCTCTCAAGGAAGCGCAGCATGAACTCCTGCAGGTATCCCATCTTTATGGGAGGCAGTGGAGAGGCGATGACGATCTGGGTCTTCTTCTGAGCAAGTGTCTTGAGGAAATGGTGCAAGCGGCGCTGGTCGTTGGGAGGCATGCCCGACACATCGAATTCGTCTATGAATAAGAGCTTGAGCTTGTCCTCCCATTGCGCGAGGATGCGGGAATCCTCCTGGACCAGCCTGAACAATTCATCGAGGGAGAAGAACTCCGTCGTGACCGACGGATCGGACGCTGTGGCAAGGTCGCCGATGGCATGCAGTATGTGGGTCTTTCCGGAGCCTTCCGGACCGTACACGCACAGCGGATTGTAAAGCTCGGCAAGGTTCCGCGCAATTTTTTCGGCCATCTCTATGGAAAAGGCGTTCGAGTCGGAGGGAATGAAGTCTTCAAACGCATGCTCCCATTGAATACGGCTTCGAGGCTCATACACAGACGTTTCGGCGGCGATCGGTTCAGGCTCAGGCCCAACAAATGCCTCCTCGGTTTCCGCCTCTTCAGCCGGCTCGCCAGGCGCCTCGGCGACCACTTCGGCAAGGGTATCCTTCTTCGGGACGGCGGCAGTATCGGCCTTTTCGACTGAGAGCTTCTCCACCTCTCTCTGAGCATGCGCCAGTTCCCGTTTCAAGGCCTCGGCCTCTTCGAGGCCTGCCCGCACCTCTCTCAGCTCGTTGGAGGTGGTCTCAAGACGCTCTTTCAGCGAGGCGAGCTCCCGTTCATATCGCGACTTCAGCCCGGCCATTTCGCCTTCCAGTGAGGCTGTGGCCGCTTCCGCGGTTTCGGACAATCGGCCCCTCAGCGACGCGATCTGGAGGTCTCTGTCGGTGAGAGCCTTCTCGAGTTCTTGCGTGCGCGCGAGAAGATTCTGTTCGGCTTGATGCTTTTCTTTCTGGAGTTCGGCCGCCCGCGCTTTGAGCCGCTCCAGCGTTTCTTCCCGCGACTTCTCTCTTTCTTGAGCCTGAACGTTCTCGGCTGCAAATTGTTCGGCCCGCTTTCGGGCGTGTTCGGCCTCGCTTTTCAGTCTCTCTAACGAGGCCTCGAGTTCACAATAGTCGCTCCGGACCGTCATAAGCATATTCTCTTTATTTGTGAGTTCGGCCTGGAGCGCGAAGAATTTTTCTCTTGTTTCCGAATCCTGATGCGTCTGGCTCAGGAAATCCTCTTGCATCGAATCCATCGTCTTCTGAAGGTCCGCTATGCGGCGGTCTTTTTCCTCCAGAAGTTTTGCCAGTCTCGAGTTTTCATGGCCCTCCTCCACGATGAGGAGCCTCTGCTTTTCGAGGCGCTGTTCAGCGCTCTCGACCATCGCCTTGAGTTCCTCGACTTGATCCTGAGACGACTTCAGTTTCTGATCAAGCAGTTCCTTTGCCTGCTGGAATTCCTTCTCTCTTCTGCCTGCCTCCGCGCGAAGGTTCTGAATGAGTTCGGCGGACGAGGCGCGCTCATTTTCGAGTTTGGTCCCGAGCACGGCCAGCTCTTCCTTGGCGCTCTCGAGCGCTGCGCGCGTTTGCTTGAGGCGCGATTCGCTCTCGTTCAGCCTGGCTTCGCCTTCCTCGATGACGTTTGCGAGGCGTTCTTCGAGCGCCTTTTTCTCGGAAACAAGCGAATCCATGCTAGCCCGGAGTTTCTGCGTCTGCTCGTTCAGCTCCGTTATTGCAACGGCTCGATGCTCGAGTTCGGCTTCGGCGCCCTCCAGTCGTTTCGACAGTTCATCAATGCTGGCGTCACGGGCGGCTAACTGCGCTTGAAGCTTCGATACGCCGTCGGCATGCTCGCTCTCCTTTTCCTCGATGAGTCGCGTCTGTCCTTCGATGCGCTCGTTCAACTCGGAGACGATCGATTCGAGCTTTTGTATTTCCTGTAGCTCCTCTTCAAGTTTGGTCTCAAGAGCGGCCTTCTGCTCGGATGCAAGGCGCTCGGCCTCGCTTCGCGTTCTTTCCAATTCCTCGATTTGCTGTGTTGTTGCCTTGCGCGTCTGTTCAAGCCGGGATTCGAGCTCCGAGACCGTCGCTTGGGACGCATCGAGCTTGCTCTCAAGTTCGGAAGCGCGCGAGGCGGCCTCTTCGCTCCGGGCATTCGCCTGGGCGAGCGCGCCGGAAAGCTCTCTCTCCAGGCTTTCCTTAGCCTCGGTCAGCTTCGCGTGTTCGCTTGAAAGCTCCTCGACCCTGGAGTTCAGGGTTTCGTGAGCGTCGCTCAGGGCTGAGAACCGGGACGCCTGGTTCGCGAGTTCCGATTCCAAGTCGCGGATTCTGGCATCCCGTTCCTTGATTTCTTCGCTGAGCCTGCGTACTTGTTCCGCTTCGTCCTTTTCCTTGACCGCGAGTAGCCGCTCCCGCTTCGCAAGGGTCTTTGAAAGCTCCGAAGCCTTTGCATTAAGCCTGCTGATTTCCTTGTCGCGGCCCTCGATAAGACTCTCGTATTCCTTGACGTTCTGGGACAGACTCGATGCTTCGGTCATGAGGCGAGCTATCTCCTGCCGAGCTGTGTCTCGCTCCGCGCACATGGTGTCCAGGAGTTGCTTCAGTTGTGCTCCTTCCGAACGAGCCTGCTCGAGTTCCGCCCGGACGGACTGTATTTGGGACTTGAAATCGGCCTCGGCGCCCAAGAAGTCGCGGCAACGCTGCTCGGCCGAGGCCGCGCGTGCCCGCTCCGCTTCCAAGGACTCCGCCAGGGCGGCTATCTCATGCCGCAATCCTGCCTCGACTTTGGCCGCCTTTGCCAGCTTCGCCTCGCTTTCGGACAGTGCCCTCTTCAAATTTGCCTGAGCGACTTCGCCAGCACCCTTGAGTACATTGAGGGACCGGGTGACCGACGCGACTTCGGCCTCAAGTCTCCCCCGTCCTTCCATCTCTGCCCGAAGTTGGCTCTCCGTCTCCGAGAAGTCTTGCGTCTTCTTTTCGAGGTCCCGTTGAAGCTGAGCGACACGGGCGTTTTGGCTCTCGATCTTCTTTTCGAGGAGAAGCATTTCGCCCTGCGCTTCAGCGAGTTTTCGCTCAAGTTCAGATTTGCTCCTCTCATGTTGGCCGAGACTAAGTTCGCGCTCCCGGCCAAGCAGTTTGAGGTCTTCTTCTCTCTTCTCGAGTTGTATTCTCAGCCCAAGCAATTCGTCTCTGCTCGTCTTCTTCACCCGGTCGAGCTCTGTCTTGAGGGCCTCGATCGTGGCCGCCGCGCGCTTCTCCTGGTCAGCGGTCGCCGTGAGATTATCCGAAACACGCGACAACATCTGCTCGAGTTCGAGAATCCTGGATTCTTTCTCGGAAATGGCCTTTTCGTGGTCGGCCTTCTGTTCTGCGACAAGTTTTTCCTGCTGCTGAAGTCTTTTGGTCAGCGTGGGAATCTCGCTCGCGACAAGACGCTCTTGCGATTGCAACGCCTTCGTTTTCTCTTTGAGTTGTTTCTCAAGAGCCTTGAGGCGCGCCTGGAGCTCCACGACCTCGCCCTCGGATTCCTGCTTGCTGGGCCGGGCGGCCAGCAGCCTTTCTTCAAGCGCCTGCGCATGTTCTTTCTGCCGGGCGAGTTCCTCCTCCAGTTGACTGATCCGCTCCGTATAATCGTCTTCGCGTTTTCGCGCCTGGGACTGCACCCATAATGCGTAAACTTGCTCGGCGGTAGCGCCCCTTTTCTCCTCGCCCATTTCGGCCTGGATGATGGAGATGAACTCCTCCACCTTCTCCCTGCTGAGTTTCTGGCGGGTGATCGTTGAGAAGGTCTTCAGATTGGTGGACAGCTTCTTCAAATACTGCATGTCCTTGCCGGCCTCGAGCATCAGCAGTTGCATGATATCCACGCTCAAGGTCAGGCCGAGCCGTTCGCATTCGCGCTTGAGGATTTTCAGCCGGGTCTCCGGCTTTGGCGACGAGATGGAGACGTCAACGCCGCCGCGCAACCGACTCAGAATCCGCTCGTCGAAGCCGGTCAGATTCTCTATCGACGCCGAGGAGGCAAGCACAACCTGCTTTCCGTTGTCCACAAAGGCGCCCAAAAGCGTCGAGAAGCGTTCCCTCACCTTTCGATCCTTACTGTATCGCTCGATGTCATCAACTATGAGAATGTCTTTTCGGCTGTACGCCTTATAGATGAACTCTTCGGAGTTGCCGTCGATGTCGGTCGATCTCTGACCGGAGAGCATCTTTTCGGTCGGAAACTGGTCGGACAGATACAGTCTGGAGACGTCGGGATGAAGCGCGCCGAGTTCGGCACTCATGGCCGTCAACAAATGCGTCTTGCCCGACCCCGGCTCCCCGTGTATGAACAACGGCGAATAGCCCTTCTCGAGGTTCACGACCGCCTTGCACAGCGCGACCGCGAATCGGTTCGATTCGTCCACCTCGAATGAGTCAAACCTGAAGTCAGGCATGTGTTCCCCCGACTGTTATCCCAGTAATGCGAAGCGTCGGCTGGGCGTCCGACACGGGCACGCCTTGCCCTTCTTTTCCACAGGTACCCACGGCGAAACCCAGATCGCTACCCACCATGTCTATGCTCATGAGCACCTTGGCGCAATTGCCGATGAGCGAGGCCCCGCGCACGGCTTCCTTCAACTCGCCCCCGCGGATGGCGTATGCCTCATTGACCTCGAACATGAAGTCGCCATTGATTGTGTTCACCTGGCCGCCGCCCATCTTGCGGACGAACAGCCCCTTCTCCGTCGAGCCAACGATGTCCTCGGGGCGCGAGGTGCCCGGCGCGATCATAGTATTAGTCATGCGAGGGATCGGCCGGCTGCGATACGATTCGCGCCGCCCGTTTCCCGTCGATTCAACACCTGCTTTCTTCCCGGTGGTCAGGTCATACATGTAACTGTTGAGAATGCCATTCTCGATCAGGACGTTCCGGCGCGACGGAGTGCCCTCATCATCGCAGCGAAACGAACCCCTTCTGCCAGGCAGCGTGGCGTCGTCATGAACCGAAACGATCTGCGGCGCCACCCTCTGCCCCAGTTTTCCGGCGAATATTGACAGCCCCTTCTGCACGAGGTCGGCCTCAAGTCCGTGCCCGACGGCCTCGTGTATCATCGTCCCGCCAGCCTGGCTCCCAATGACGACCGGCATGATCCCCGTCGGCGCCGGCTCGGCATCGAGCATCTTGAGCGCCTGCTCGGCCGCCGTGCGGGCAATGATGGACGGACTTATCTCCTCAAAAATCTCGAACCCCCTCGTGCCGCCTATCGGCTCGTACCCCGTCTGTATCACGCCGTTCTTTTGCGCGACGGCCCTCACAATGAATAATATGTAAATGCGCTCGTCAAGCGCGAACAACCCGTCTGAATTGGCGATGATAACTCGTTGCTGTGAATCGCCATATCTCACCTCGGCCTGGGTTATCTCGTTGCCGCATGACCATGCTGCTTCATTCCCCTCAAGCACCTTCGCAACCTTCTCGCCCGTGGACACTCTCGAAGGGTATTTCATCGGCTTTTCGCCAAAATGGGCGTCGCAACTCTCCGGAAACGAATACCTTCCAACCGGAGCACTGATTCCCTTGCTCACCCGCTCCGCCAGCTCGCGCAGGCCGGAGGGCGTAAGGTCATTCGTCGAGGCATAGGCGGTCATCTCGCCCACGGCGACCCTCAGGCCCGCCCCGCGGTCGGTCCCGCTGACCACCCGCTCCACCTTCCTGTCCTCGCAGCCGATGGTTATTGACAATCGTTCTTCAATGAAGACCTCTGCAAAATCTCCGCCATTCCTCAACGCCGCCCTCAAGATTTCCGGAATTTGTCTGATCACTTCCATGTTCGATTACCTCCATTTAACCCCGATATTCGCTCAATTATAGGCGTGGCACCCGCCAAAGTCAAGCAAGTTTGAGTCCATTTATGTATCGTAAGTATTTGATAAAATTAATGTTATAAATAGACCCCGCAAGGAGACCCCCGGCGTCTCGTTGCTTCCGACCGTACGCCCGACTCGGTTTCTTTTCCCATTGGGTACCCCGAGAAAAGTTAGCGCCTTTCCAGATATTCTCGAAAAACCTTGACACAAACGGGCATGTTCGGTAAAAATTGTACGGACCTTTGCGAAACTGTATCACCAAAACAGAGGAATACGCCCGTGACAGAAAGACCTCGTAGTAAGCTATTGCTTGAAAATGTTGATAGAACCGCCACCGCGCTCGTCAGGCGCGAACTGCTCAAATGCATCGGCCTCACCGAAGAGGAGATGAACCGCCCGCTCGTCGGCGTCGTCAACTCTTGGACCGAACTCAACCCCGGCCATCTGCACCTGCGCGACGTGGCCGAGGCCGTCAAGACGGGCGTTCGCCTCGGCGGCGGTACGCCGCTCGAGTTCGACACGCCCGCCCCCTGCGACGGCTACGGCAACGGCCTCGAAGGCATGAAATATGTGCTCCCTCAGCGCGAGCTCATCGCCGACTCCATCGAGACCATGGTCCTCTCGCATCACCTCGACGCGCTCGTGTTCATCGGCTCGTGCGACAAGATCGTTCCCGGCCAGTTGCTCGCCGCCGCGCGGCTCGACCTGCCCTCCATCTTCGTCACCGGCGGGCCGATGCTGCCGTTCGACATGTTCCTTCCGAAGGAAGCGCCGCGCATCCTGAGCCAGCTTTGCTGCCCGAGCGCGGGCGCATGCTCCGGCATGGGTACCGCCAACACCATGCAGTTCCTGGCAGAGGCGCTCGGTATGAGCCTGCCCGGCTCGGCCACCACGCACGCGGTCCAATCCGAAAAGATAGTCCAGGCAAAACTCAGCGGCAAGCAGGTGATGAATCTAATCGAGTTTGGTCTCACCGCCCGAAAGATAATGACGCGCCGCGCGCTTGAGAACGCCATCACCGTCCAGATGGCGGCGGGCGGCTCGACCAACGCCGTCCTCCACATCCTCGCGCTCGCGGACGAACTCGACATCCCGCTCAAGATCGACGAGTTCGATGAGTTCTCGAAAAGCGTGCCGCACATCTGCGGCGGCATGCCCTCAGGCCCTTACTTCATCATGGACATCCACAAGGCGGGCGGCGTGCCGGCCATCATGCTCCAGCTTGGCGACCTTATCCACACCGACGCGATGACCGTCACCGGAAAACCGGTGTCAGAAAACCTCGTGGGCCGATGGGTGCTCGACGAGGAGGTCATCAGGCCGCTCTCGAATCCGTTCCACGCGCAAGGCGGCATCGCCATCCTCCGCGGCAACCTCGCGCCCGAATCCGCGGTCGTCAAGCAGAGCGGCGTGCCCGAAACGATGCTCGTGCACCGAGGTCCCGCGCGCGTGTTCGAGAACGAGGCCGAATCCATCGAGGCGTCGCTCAAACGCGACTTCAAGGAGGGCGAGGTCATCGTTATCCGCAACGAAGGCCCGAAGGGCGGCCCTGGCATGCGCGAGATTCTGACCGTCACCGAGCAACTTTTCCAGATGGGCCTCGAGGAAAAAGTCTCCATCATCACAGACGCGCGCTTCTCCGGCTTCACGCGCGGGCCGGCCGTCGGGCACGTCTCGCCCGAGGCTTACGTCGGCGGGCCGCTCGCGGTCGTTCGCAACGGCGACATGATCCTCATTGATATCCCCAACCGGAAGCTCGAACTGGAGATTTCGATGGAAGAAATGGACAAGCGCATGCGCCAGTGGCGGCAGCCGCAGCGCACGCTCAGCGGCCACCTCGCGAAATACGCCGCACTCGTCTCATCCGCCCACACCGGCGCGGTTGTCAAAGTTTAGTTTGGAGACATGATGCCTCATCGTGTCCCCTTAAACGGCGAGAACATGCATGAAGGGGCGCAATTCATTGCGCCCGCCATTGCTTATTCCTTAAACCAGAGACCAGAAACCAGAGACCCTCCCGAAGGGAGACCACCATGGACATGAAAAAAACGCTCGCCGGCTGGAACAAAATCTGTCCCGGCTGCAACATCGCCCGCAAATATCCCGACTCGTTTGTCGGCAAAAAGGTGCGCGGTCACTGGGAAAAGGGCTGCCCCTCGCACGACGCCTACGTCGAACTCACCGGCGCCGACGAACCCTCACCGAAACGGAAAGGCGCGAAGAAAAAGAAGGCGTGATTCACCGCTAGGACGCAGAGAGCGCAAAGAACGACTCTTGTATCACCAATGATACGAATCAGGCCGAATCACACGAAACGGCGACTTTGAACTTTGAACCAGCCTTGGAACCGCGGATGCGTGCCAATAAGAGCCGATTCGTGGTGAGGCATCAGCGTGGATTTGTGAATTCGAAGGAACTGGTTGTCGACCGTGGACAGCCATGGACAATGTGGACGTCGTGGACGAAGACGGACCGACACAGACGACCACGGAACGACACGGCAGAGCCGCAATGCGAAGGCCCTCACCCTCTTCCGGAGGGAGAGGGTTGCTGGTCTCTGGTTTCTGGTCTCGGATTATAGTTGTATAGTTATAGAGTTGTGCGAATGAATTTGCACCCACGGTCTTCTTGGTTCCGAGTTGGCCGAATGAATTCGGCCCTACAGTTTCCTTTCGCCTTTCGCCTTTTTCCCCAACGTAGTTGAAAACGCCTGGGGCGCCGCGCCCGGGCGCGGCGGCGAGGCGGCAAGTTTGCCGCCAACAGCGGGGAATCCCCGCCGACACGCCTCGCCGTGGCCATGCGCTCCTTCCCTCGCGCATGTGGTGAACTCGGAAGACAAGCGGTCCTTTCGTGTGTCCCAGAACTGCGCTCCTTGCGAATGCGCCGCAA
>CAZEBC010000098.1:0-14323 GCA_964510165.1 uncultured bacterium | reverse complement strand
TGTCGGACGGGTCGGAGCGAGACAAATTACAATAGCGCTTCACTAATTCTATTGTTATAATTGGTTTTTGAACAAGTGTAGTATGGTGATCCTGCAAGGGCGGCTCGCGAACCGTCCTTAGCAACAAGTGCAATGGAGTTTCTTGGCAACGGAAAGGCTATCAGGAAGGAGAGCGACAGATGAAGAGGACACCACTGCTGGGCATGTTCGTACTGGTCTTGATTGTCGGGATCGTTTTTCTGCCCGCGTGCGGGCAACGGGAGGAGCAGCCCGCGCCACCGCAGCCAGCCGAACCGACGACAGCCCCGGTTGAGCCAACTCCGGCTGAGCCAGCGCCCACGGGAGCTGAGCAACCGCCCATGGAGCAGGCTCCGATGGAAGCTCCCGCGGCTGCAGCGCCCGAAGCTTCTGGCGCCGCATTGCAGGAGTTTCTGACGCAGGCCAACTATCAGCAGACCTGGAAGATGTGGCCGGGAAAGGAAGCGCTCTATCAGGGAACCGAGCCACACGGCGTTTTGCTGACCACCTACGTGAACGACGCCGCCTTGGCGGCCATCGAGGGCAAACAGGGAAAGCTTCCGGCCGGCTCGCTCATCGTCAAGGAAAATTATGGTCCGGACAAGAACCTGATGGCCCTCACAATCATGTACAGGGTGGAGGGCTACAACCCCGACGCAGGGGACTGGTTCTGGCTGAAATATTTGCCGGACGGCACGGTTGAGGCAGAAGGTAAAGTCGAGGCATGCATCGCCTGCCACGGCACGAAGAAAGACAACGACTATATCATGACCGCTCCGCTGAAGTAGGAAAACGGAGCGTCAACCGGTGGAAATTGCGCGGGGCACGGCGAACCGTGCCCCGAGAACTCTGTCTTCGGAGAGCGTTCCTAAAGTTCTTCTCTCTGCGCGGCCACACCCGGTTCAGATTCGGTTGCGTGTGTGGATGACTCTGCCATCGCGGCCAATCGTCGCTGGTCTGCCTCGAGTTGCCACTTGACATCTTCGGCCATCTGCTGCTGGAACTCACGCAACTCCCTCTTTGTGTAGGGCGCCAGGATGTCGCCCACGCTAGCCTTCTGCTTTGCGGATGGCTCCGTCGTCGCGGCCACTTGCTGACGGTCTGCCTCCAGTTGCGACTTGACATCTGCAATCATCTGCCGCTGGAATTCAAGCAACTCTCTCTCTGTGTACGGCGCCACGACGTGGCCCACGCTTGGCTTCTGGCCTCCGCGCGTGGCCAGGAAGAGGATCAGCGCCGCGCATAGCGATAAGAAGAGATATTTTTTCGGGATCATCTCGTCTTCCCCCTTTGTCTCGTTAAAGGGAATGAGATTTCGCATTCTCTTTATGGTCTTTTTATAACTATGGCAAGAAGGGGTGGTGTTCGCCATTACGTGGGGGCAAAGGGACGGGAATCCGGGCGGGCAAGGCGGCGAAGCTATGCTTTGTGGCCGATCACCAGCGATGACTCATGCGGTATGACTACTCGATGCGTGATGCGCGAGAAGCCGCAATCCGTGAGCCAGGCCTCGAGTTCAGGGAGGGAGTATGTGTCGCCGTCGTCCGTGAACATCAGCATCGTGAGCGCGAACATGACGGGGTAGAAAGGCCCTTGGCGGTCCTCATTCACCAGAAGGTCCTTCACGAATATCCTGCCGCCGCTTCGCAAGGCGCGATGAACTTTTCGGAGGATTCTTCGGTTGGTCTCAGGGTTGTAGATATGAATGATGTTCGACATGAACACGGCGTCGTATCTGTCACCACCCAGATCATCCTTCAGGAAATCGCCCGTCACGACGGAGAGGCGGTCGGCCAAGCCTTCCTTCTTGATTTCTTGACGGGCAACCTGGGCGGGGACCGGCAGTTCGAAGACGACGGGCCTGAGATTCGGCCATTTTCGCGCGAACGCCATTGAGTACGTTCCCGCGCCGCCTCCGAGGTCAAGCAGCGTGTCCACATTCCTCAGGTCAAGCATATTGGCGACCTTTTCAGCGGTCTCCCGGCTTGACTGCGCGAGCCCGAGCGCAAACGTTTTCGAGCGGCGCCGCTCTTCGGCCTCGTCGCGTTGGAACTCCGGCAGTCTGTGCTTGTATTTCTGTCCTTTGCGCACGAGGTCTTCGAGTCGAAGCCAGCGGACGAGACCCTCATATGAATGGCTGAGCCTGGTTCCGACGAACTCCGGCGATGCGCTGGTGAGAAAGCGCGCGGTATCGGGAGAATTGGAGTAATCGCAACCGGCTTTTTCGAGGTACCCGAGGACGACGAGCGAATCGAGAAGGATTCTGATTCCTTTGAGGTCGGTCTTCAGTCGCCTCGCGATTTCGCGGAGCGGAAGCGGGCCGCCGACGAGGCGCCGGAACACTCCGAGCTCATTTGCGACCATGAGCACGAGCGACCTGGTAAATAGGTCCATTGGCGAGAATTTCTCGTCCTTGAGCCACGAAGGCCCCCACGGGTCGGGCTGTTTCGGTTTACGCGGCATATGTTACGGTCATTTCTGCTGGAGCGAACTCAGTTCCTCGATGGTGGCCTCATCGTCGGGGTCGAGTTGGTGAGCGCGCATCAATTCGCCGATGGCGGCATCTCGCATGAATTTCCTCTTATAAAGGATTCCCAGGTGGTAATGAGTTGACGGGTCTCTGGGGTTTTCCTTTGCGACGTGGGTGAATTGCGCGACAGCATCATCAATGCGGCGCATCCGTTCATAGACCAGCCCGAGATAATAGTGTGCGATTGTGCAGGCAGGCTCGATCTGAGTCACCTTCAGGAGGGCTTCCCTGGCCTTGTCGAGCCGGCCGATGTGATATTGAGCGAGGCCGAGCTGGAGGAGCGCCGGCACGAATTCGGGCGTGATGGCGAGCGCGGCCTTGTAGGACTCGACGGCCTCCTCGATCATGCATCTCTGATACTGACACAGCCCGAGCCGATAATGAGCGTAGACGAACTTGGGGTTGTATTCAATGACCTTGCTGAATTTCTCCATCGCCTCCGTGACGCGCCCGAGGTCGTATGCGACCGTCCCCATCTTGAAAAGGATTTCCTGGCTTTTCGGCCTCATATCGAGCAACTGGCCGTAAATGGTCAGCGCCTCCTTGAGGTCGCCGCGCGCCTCGCTCTTGAAGGCGGCCTCGAACAGGTCGCTTGCCTTCACTTCGCCGAGCGAGTTTCCACAGTGACCGCAGTATTTCTGGCCTTCCTTGTTTTCGGTTCCGCATTGTGAACATTTCATTGGATGATCCCTCCCGTCAGGAAGCTGGCGGCAGACCGCTCGATTGCGGACAGGATGACATGCGGGAAGATTCCCAGCAACACGATCGCCAGGGCGCTCGCCGCGAGAGCGAGGTCGAGCGAAAACGAGCGCACATCGGTGACCTCGCGCTGCTGAGAATACACGAACATGTGCACGACGACGCGGAGATAATAGAAGAGCGAAACGACGGAGTTCAATACTCCGATGACCGCGAGACCATAGAGTTCGGCCTTGATGGCGGCGCCAAAAATGTACAGTTTGCCCAGGAAGCCGATGGACGGCGGAATGCCGGTGAGCGACAGGAGACACACCAACATCGCGACCGCCGCCGCCGGTCTGCGCCGCCAGAGTCCCGAAAAATCGGACAATTCCTCGCCATAATCGCTCCCGCGCTTCATGTATATCAACAGGCTGAACGCGCCCACGTTCATGAGCGTATACGCGAACAGGTAGAAGATCACGCTCGATACGCTGCCCGGCAACGCGCCCGCACCATTCTCCCTTGCCATTGCGGCGACCCCGATGAGCGCGTAGCCCGCGTGCGCGATGCTCGAGTATGCCAGCATCCGTTTCACGTTGGTCTGCAACACGGCGGCCACATTGCCCACGGTCATCGTCATGAACGCGAGCACCCACGTGAGCGCCAGCCAGTCGTCGGTCATCGTGTGCGCGAAGTATCCCAAGACGCGGACGAGGCCGGCGAAGGCGGCGGCCTTCGGCCCGATCGCGAGAAAGATGGTGACCGGCGTGGGCGCGCCCTGATACACGTCGGGAGCGTACATGTGAAAGGGGACAGCGGTAATCTTGAACCCGAACCCGGCCACCAGCAAGATGAGCGCCACAACCGCAGTGGTGTGCTGCCTGCGCGTCACTTCTCCGATTTTTCCGGCGATCTCCCCGAAATTGGTCGTGCCCACAGCGGCATACACTACCGATATCCCGAACACGAGGATGGCCGACGCGAATATGCTCAGCAGAAAGTACTTGATCGCGGCCTCATTGGACCAGAGGTCCTTCTTGGTCAGACCAACGAGGATGTAGGTCGCGAGAGACGCAAGCTCCAGCCCCACGAACAGGGTCAGGAAATCGAACGCGGAGGCCACGAGCATCATGCCGACCGTGGAGAACATCAAGAGCGCGAAGAATTCGCCGCGAAACACATTGCGAGACAGCAGAAAATCGTATGCCGTCAGCACGACGAAAATGCCGGCCAGCATGAACAGCATCTTGAACACCACCGCAATCCCGTCCTGCACGAACATGCGCGAATACGCGAACGTTGTCTCGGTCAGGTTGCAGCGCGCGAGAAACACTCCTGTCACGAGAAGCGCGGCGATTGTAAGATGCGCGAAAACGCGCTTCGCGCGGCCCGCCAGGAATGTCTCCAGGATCAGGACACCCATCGCTGTCACGGAGAGGAATATTTCGGGAACCACCAGGTTCAGGTCAGTGTTCAACGGTATTGGTTCTCCTGTCTCTATATTACTGATCCCGAAAATCGCGGATTTCTGTCCTGTTTTTCCCTCACCCCAACCCTCTCCCAGTGGGAGAGGGCAGGGTGAGGGGCTTCGGAAGCAGTCCGTTACCCCTTGAGCGTCTTCCAGTCGGTTGCGCTTACGCTGGCGCGGGTTCTGAATAACAGCATGAGTATCGCCAATCCGATTGCCGCTTCGGCCGCCGCCACGGCTATGACGAACACGGCGAATATCTGGCCGGTCGGGTTTCCCCATGCCGACGAATATCCGATGAAATTGAGATTGGCGGCGTTCAGCATCAGTTCGGACGACATGAACATGACCACTATGTTGCGCCGGGTGCTGAACCCGACGAAGCCAATGACGAAGAGGATCGAACCAAGTATCATATAATTCGATGGGGTTGTCATCAGTCCTTCTCCGCCTTTCCGATAAGGGCGGCCCCAATGAGCGCGACGAGCAAGATCAAGGACGTCGCCTCGAACGGGATTACAGCGTTGAAATAGAGTGTTTCGCCCAATTCCTTCACCTGATAGCCGGGAAACGCCGCGGCCGGTTCCACCTTGAGCCGTGATGCCACCCATATGAGCGCCGTCAGAATCGCAAGCCCGACGAGAGAAGCGCCAGCAGTCATCCACGCGGGCGAGGGTTCTTCGCCGATGGTCCCAGGCTCAACGAATATTATGATGAACACATACAGCACCATGATGCCGCCGGCGTAGATGATCACCTGCACTGCCGCAAGGAACTCGGCCTGTTTCAGGATGAACAGGGTCGCCGTGAACAGGAATACCGTGATCAACCAGATGGTGCAGTGGACCGGGTTGGGCTGGAGGATCACCCTTAGGGCGGCGAAGACGCAGATCAGCGCAAAGAAATAGAAGAGCAGTCCAGGGAAATCGGCGATGCCGCGCCACGCTGCCAAAAGCGCAATGAGCGACGAGAGCGAGGCGCAAAAGCCCCACAATGCCCGAATGAGGCGGCTGTCAGATTTCCAGGCGCGCCACGCAGTCGTACCGGCCAGCGAGCCGAACAGCAGGTATACCACTAGAGCCATTTCTTCATTCCGCCCTTGTCTTTGGTCTTGTCGTATATGTCCAGAAGCATTTCCTTGTTGTAGATGAACCCCTCACGCGAATAACCGACCATATCATATATTTCGGTCAGCTCGATCGCCTCGACGGGGCACGCCTCCTCGCACATGCCGCAATAGATGCAGCGGAGTTCGTCTATGTCGAACCGGACGGGATACTTTTCGCGGTCGGGCCACGGGGCCTCGGCGCCCTGGATGTAGATGCAGCGCGCCGGACAAATCGTGGAACACATGAAGCACGCCACGCATTTGACCCGGCCAAGCTCGTCTTTGTTGAGCCTGTGCAGCCCGCGATAGCGCGGGAAGACCTGCCGCTTCTGCTCGGGATATTCAACCGTGAACTTCTTGTCGAGCAGGTGCCGGAATGTTTCGGCAAGCCCCTTCAACAGCGCGGGCAGGTAGAGCCGATCTATGAAGTTCATCTCGTATGCCTGTCGGGCATACTCCTCAGCCTGCACTTTCTTGATTGATTCTTCTTCCATCGGATACTCCCGTTTTCAAAGCGCCATAACGATGCCGGTTATGAAGATGTTGAGCAGGGCCAGAGGGAGAAGCGCTTTCCAGCACATCCCCATCAATTGGTCATACCTGAAGCGTGGAAACGTCCAGCGTATCCACAGGTAGAAAAACAGGAACACTGAGACCTTCAGAACGAACGCCGCCACCTGGATCAATTCCGTGATAAGGGATGGCAGGCCGAGCGCTCCGAGGCCAGGCACATGCCATCCTCCGAGAAACAATACCACAATCAAGGAGCAGTTTGTGACCATTGCGGCATACTCGGCCATGAAGAACATCGCAAACTTGATACTGCTGTATTCGGTGTGGTAGCCGGCGACGAGTTCCTGCTCGGCCTCAGGCAAATCGAACGGAAGGCGGTTGTTCTCGGCAACTGCCGAAACGAGGAACAGCAGAAACGCGAGCGGCTGAAACAGGATGTTCCAGCGGGGAATCACGCCCCAAAGATACGAGGTCTGCGCCTCCACTACTTTCTCCAGCTCAAGCGTACCGGTCAGCATGAGGACGCCCATCACGGACAGGCCGAGCGGAATCTCGTAGCTTATCATCTGCGCGCATGAGCGCAGGCCGCCCATCATCGAATATTTGTTCCGGGACGCCCACGCGCCGTAAATGATCCCGTACACACTGATGGACGCCAATGCGAACACATACAGGAGGCCTATGTTCAGGCTGGCAATCTGCAGCCGGACCTGCCGACCGGCCACCGTGACGGAATCGCCGAATGGGATGACCGCAAACGTCATGAGCGCGGGAATCACGATCATCGCGGGCGCCATGATGAAGACTACCTTGTCGGCGCGTTCAGGGATGACATCCTCCTTGAACAGGAACTTGAGGCCGTCCGCAATGGGCTGGAGCAGGCCCTCCCAGCCGACGCGGTTGGGGCCCAGCCTGTCCTGGATGAACGCGCTGACTCTTCGCTCTGCGAGCACAAGATACATGACCGCCACCTGAATCGCACCGAAAACGATGACGATCTTTATCAGCGCAATAATGGTTGTTACCAGAAGATCGGACAACGGCTTCAGCCTTTCATATCGGCGGGCGCGCGCCGTGCGCCCCTACATAATGCCGGCCCAGCCCATAGGGTCAATATGCTCGATCGCGACGTAACCCTCGATTCGGCGGGACAGGTCTCTCGACACTTCGTTAATCGTCTTGAAATCGAGGCCTTCTTTCATCGCTTCGGCAAGCTCCAACATGATGTTCAAGTCATGGCCTGCCTCGCCCGGTGGCTCGAACGCGGGGTACAGGCGCTGGATGATGCCGCGATAATTTGTGTATGTGCCCTCCTTCTCGGCGTATGCCGCTCCGGGCAGAACCATTGTCGCCGCCTCAGTCAAGGCCGACGGCAAAATGGCCTGGACGAGCGAGAACTCGGCTTTCTTCGCCGACCGCGCAAGCGTCTCGACAGCCTCCTTGTTCGAATGCGGTCCGCACAATATGAAAAAGCCTGCCTTCGCCGAGATCGAGTTCGGGTCCGTCATTTTGTCCTTGGCGTCTTCCGGCATGAAATGCTTGAGTATGGCGAGGACACCCCGCGCATTCGGCGAGCGATCGCTCTCAATGACGAAGCCGCCGAGGAAATGCTCCTCCTCCCCCCGCTCGCCGGGCAAGAGCCGCAGGTTTTGGGCGCAGCCAAGCGCGTCGGCCAGGCGCGCGACGACGAAGGCCTCTTCATTGGTCGCATCGGAAGAGACGACGAACGCGAAGGAATCGGGGCCGCGCCGTGTGATGATCTCCCTTATGTGCGCCGCTGCGCGCGAGAGGGCCTCGTTCCAGGCGGGCTGTTCGAACAACTCTTCACGCTTGAATATCGGCTTCTTGAGCCTGTCCCCGCTCGCGACAAACTTATAATCGAGCCGTCCTATGTCGCACATCCAGTGGCCGTTCACGCGCGGATTGTAGCGAGGAAGAACTCGCTGGATTCTGCCTTCCGCATGGTGAAGGAACACATTACAGCCCACCGTGCAGGCGGGGCACACGCTCATCGTGGTCTGGAGTTCCCACACGCGCCTCTTGAACAAAAAGTCTTTTATCAGAAACGCGCCGACCGGGCAGATGTCGGCGATGTTGCCCGACAGGTTGTCATCAATTCTCAGGCCGGGGAATATGTCAATCTCGCTCTGCGAGCCTCGACCGAATACCCCGATCTGATTGTATCCCGAAACCTCGCGCGCGAATCTGACGCAGCGCGTGCACATGATGCAGCGGTCGGCATACAGGAGCAGGTTCTTGCCGACGTCCTTCTTGCGCTGTTTGATTTTCTGTTCCCTGAACCGGCTCTCGGCAAAGCCGTAATCATAGGCGTAGTCCTGGAGCCAGCATTCGCCGGCCTGGTCGCATACCGGGCAGTCGAGCGGATGGTTGATGAGAAGGAATTCCTGCACCGTCTTCTGGCCCATCCTGACGCGTTCAGTGTCGGTGCGGACAACCATGCCGTCCTTCACGGGGGTGGCGCACGCCATCATCAGTTTCGGCGACTCCTCGACTTCGACCCCGCAGATGCGACAGCAGCCGGCGATTGACAGGCCATCATGATAGCAGTATCTGGGAATATAGATTCCGAGCTTGTCGGCGGCCTGCATGATGGTGGTTCCCTCGTCCACCTCGATCTCGCGTCTGTTTATGCGAATCACCGGCATGATGAACCCCGCGTCATGTCGTCTTGCTCTTTCCCGAGTTGAATGGGCATGCGCCGTCGCGGATGTGCCGCTCGAATTCGCTCCGGAACTTCTTCGTGATGCTCTGTATCGGGAACACCGCGCCGTCGGCGAGCGCGCATATGGTCTGGCCGAGCATGTTGTCGCATATCTTCAGGATCATCTCGATGTCGTCGAGTTTGCCGAGGCCATGCTCGATGCGGCCCAGGATGCGCGCCGCCCAGTTGGTTCCCTCGCGGCACGGGGTGCATTGACCGCAGGATTCGTGAGCGTAGAACCGGGCGACATTCCAGCAGGCGTTCACCATGCAGGTCGCATCGTCCATCACAATGACGCCAGCCGAGCCAAGCATGCTGCCTGCTTTGGACATGGTGTCGAAATCCATGGGGACGTCCACCTCGTCGGCGGTCAGCACCGCTGATGAGGAACCGCCCGGCAAGACGGCCTTCAGTTTACGCCCTTTGGGAATGCCGCCGCCGAAATCGTATATCAGTGTCTTGAGCGTTGTGCCCATCGGGAGTTCATACAGCCCCGGCCTGTTGACGTGGCCGCTGAGGCAATACAGCTTCGGCCCATAATTGTTCTCGTTGCCGATGCTCTTGAACCATTCGGCGCCCCGCAAGACGATGTGGGGCACGCATGCAAGGGTCTCGACGTTATTGACGACAGTGGGCTGATAAAACGCGCCTCTCGTTGCGGCGTAGGGCGGTTTGAGCCTGGGCCAGCCTCGCGCGCCGCCGAGCGACTCGAGCATGGCCAGTTCCTCGCCGCAAATGTACGCGCCGGCGCCCTCATGCAGGTATATTTCCGCGTCGAAGCCGGCGCCGAGGATACTCTTCCCAAGATACCCGCGCGTGCGCGCCTGCGAAATCGCTTTGTCGAGGATTCTATAGGAATTGGCGTATTCACCCCGAAGGAAGATGTACGCCACATGCGCGCCAATCGCGTAGCAGGCGATGAGCATTCCCTCGAGAAGTTGATGCGGGTCGGTTTCCATCAACACGCGGTCCTTGAATGTGCCGGGTTCGCTCTCGTCGGCGTTGCAGCACAGGTAGCGCGTCTTCTTGGGGTCCTTATCGAGAAACTTCCACTTTAAGCCGGCCGGGAAGCCCGCGCCCCCGCGCCCGCGCAGGACGGCATCGGTCACCTGTTTGTGCACCTGTTCGGGCGACATGTCGGTGAGCGCCTTCTTCAAGGCCTCGTAGCCGCCTCGCGCGATGTACACGTCAATATCGGTCGAGTTCTCGACGTGGCGGTTTCTCAGAAGAACGGGTTCCACTGTAGCACTCATTGTCGGTTTCTTGAATCTTGCCGAGATATTTTTCCTCACCCCAACCCTCTCCCGCTGGGAGAGGGCAGGGTGAGGGGGCTTTGGGCGGTTCTGCCGCGCTGTCTCACTCCCATTCAAGCGCCCCTTTGCGCCATATGTATATGAGTCCGACGATAAGGACAAGCAGGAAGATGAACATCTCGATTAATACGAACGGACGTTCCTCAATGAACCGCTTGAAAATGGCGGCCCAGGGATAAAGGAATATCACCTCTACGTCGAAAATGATGAAGAACATGGCGAAGAGATAGTACTTGATGGTGGCGCCATGATGCGGGTCGCCGAGGGGCGGCATGCCCGATTCATACGGCTCGAGCTTCACCGAACCGCCTCGCCGCACCCCGATGAGGTGCGTGATGATCAGGCTGAACGCGGCAAAGCCGAATATGAACGCGAACATCAGCAGGATCGGAATGTAGTCTCCAAGCATGACAAATCCTCTGGGGTCAGGGCAGCCCGTCAAGTATCTCGTCAATCCGTTCCTTGTTCAGGTTTCCGTACAGTTCATTGTTCAGCAACAAAGCGGGCGCTTGCTCGCATGCGCCAATACACTCCACTTTTTGAAGCGAGAAGCGTCCGTCGGCGGTCACCTCACCGAAGCCTATGCCGAGCTTCCGGGTAAGATAGTCCGCGAGAGAATCAGCGCCGAGAAGCGCGCACGATATGGTCTGGCACAACTCGATGTGATACTTTCCGACCGGTGTCGCGTGCAGCATCGAGTAAAACGAGACGGTGTCCGCCACATGGCTCGGCGGCAGCTCCAGGTACTCGGCGACCGCCAGCATGCTCGACTCGGATAGGTACCCGAAGCGCTGCTGACACCTCTGAAGCACGGGAATCAGGGCGGCGCGTTTGTTCGGATAGTGCGTGAGGAGTTCGTCGAGCTGCTGTCTCAAGTCGGCGGGCAGTTCCTGCTTTTCCGGCTTGTGCTCTTCGATCTTTGACGGCCAGCCCATGGAGTCACTCCGTCATCTGTCAAGTTCTGCGGCAATGATGTTCAGGCTGCCGAGCGCGGCGACCGCATCGGCCACAAGCCGACCCTCGACCATCTTCGAGAAGGCCTGGTAGTTGACAAACGAAGGCGGCCGAGTGCGCGCGCGGTACGCACACTTGCTCTTTCCGTCACCGACGATGTAGTAACCCAGTTCTCCGTTGGGCGATTCGGTCGGGACATAGACTTCGCCCTCGGGCAGCTTCGGGCCTTTTCCGGGCATGATGAACTCGAAATGATAGATGAGCGATTCCATCTCGGTGTATACCTTCTGCTTCGGCGGCAGCCGAATCTTGCATGATTGGTCCACATCCACTGGTCCGGAAGGCATTCTCTCGATGGCCTGCTCAATGATCCTCACGCTCTGTCTCATTTCCTCAAGCCGGATCAGGTAGCGGTCGTATACATCGCCGTTCTCGCCATATGGAATTTCGAAATCGAAGTCCTCGTAGGAACTGTAGGGCTCGGCCTTGCGGATGTCCCAGACGACACCCGAGCCTCGCAGGCATGGGCCGGTAAGCCCGTAATTTATGGCGTCCTCGGCGGATATGACGGCGACTCCCTTCGTCCTGTCAACCCAGATGCGGTTCTTCGTGAGCAGTTCGTCAACCTCATCAAGCTTTTCCGGGAATTGCTTGCAGAACTCGAGCGTTTTCTCCTCGAATCCTTTCGGCAGGTCCGCCCACAGCCCGCCCGCGCGCGTGTAACTGGTGGTCATCCTGCCGCCCGTGAGCATCTCGACGAGGTCATAGAACTTTTCGCGCTCGCGGAAACACCAGAGGAAAGCGGTGAAGGCGCCAAGGTCGAGCGCGTGCGTCCCAAGGAATATGAGATGGTCGGCGATCCGGCTCAATTCCGCGCAGACCACTCGGATGTATTGGCAGCGCTTGGGCACTTCTATCCCGAACAGCTTTTCGACTGCCAGATGCCACGCAATGTCGTTACAGAGGGCCGACATGTAATTCATCCGGTCAACCACGGTCACGTACTGATTGAAGTCCAGATGCTCGCCGAGCTTTTCGAAGCCGCTGTGCAGGAACCCGATATAAGGCGTCGCCTTCGCGATGGTCTCGCCGTCGAGCTCCATCTTGATTCGGAGCGTGCCGTGGGTGGCCGGATGCTGCGGGCCGAAGTTGAGCGTCATCGCGCGAAACGCCGCCACGGGAAGGTCAATGGTGCTCTTCTCTGCCATGCTTACCTCGCTCTGGGGGAACGCGACTTCTCGATGATGCGGCCGTCTCGCGTGACATATGGGAACGATTCGCGCTCTCCCCTCCCGGTCAGCGGATAATCCTTGCGGAGCGGAAAGTGTATCGAGTCCTCCGGCATGAGTATCCGGCGCAGGTCTGGATGATTGCGGAACACCACGCCGAACATGTCATACACCTCGCGCTCCAGCCAGTCGGCAGTGTGCCACAGGGGCGCAAGCGAGTCTATTTGGGGGTCGTGCTCGGGCAGGAACGCCTTAAGGCGCAGCCTGCCGCCGTGCTTGAATGAATAGAAATGGTACACGACGGCGAATCTGCCGAGCGACATGTCCAGGTGAAGATGGTCCACGCACGTGATGTCCGCCAGGTGCCGGTACAGCAGCTCGGAATCATCTCGAAGGAATTTGGCTATCTCAAAGATACCAGCGGGCTTCACAACAATAGTGGTCTCCCCCCGGAATTCCTTCCGCTCGACGATATGCTCTGGAAACCGCGACTCGAGCCTGCCGACGGTCTTCATCAGAAACCCGGCAATTTCCTCTTTCGACTTGGGGGTGAGATAAACTTCCACGGTTTGCGCGCCTCCGCCTATATCTCTTGTCTCTCTTCCGCGATACGGTTCTGGATGAGGAGCACCGCCTCAATGATGGCCTCGGGCCTGGGAGGACAGCCGGGAATATACACGTCAACGGGCATGAAGTTGTCAACCCCCTGGATCACGCTGTACGTGTCAAACACTCCGCCGCTGCTCGCGCATGCGCCCATCGCGATGACCCATTTCGGCTCGGGCATCTGGAGATAGATTCTTTGAAGGACAGGCATCATCTTGTTGCAGACCCTCCCGGCAACAATCATGAGGTCGGATTGTCGGGGAGAGAAGCGGATCGCCTCGGCGCCGAAGCGGGCCAGGTCATATCGTGAGGCGAGCACAGCCATCAATTCGATGGCGCAGCAGGCGGTTCCGAACGGCATCGGCCAGAGCGAATGTTTGCGGGACCATTTGATCAAGTCATCCAATCGGGTGGTGAGCACGTTCTTCGGGATAACATCGGTCAAACCCATACTGATCCTCTAACTCTGCGGGTGAACTGGGAATCTGCAACCGATTTACTACATTATACTGAAGAACGACCGAGCGTGCTAGTGGTCGGCGGGGTGATGATTGAGGATTTCGACCACCTTGTCGGTCAAGGCGGCCCGGTACGCAAGCCCGCCCGATCCCGACGCCAGCAGCCGTTCCCTGATAGGCCCTTGCAATTCGTCGAGCGAGACTTCCTTCACCTCGGTGATTTCTTTGGTGTCTATCGGGCGGAGTTCGCCCGAGAGATACCTCGCCGTGAACACGTGCGAGGTCCACGGCGCCTCCTGGTTGTCATGAATGAACGTCACATGAATCCGGAGGATGTACTTCCGAAGCTCGATGAGGGCGCCGGTCTCTTCATATGCCTCGCGGAGCGTGCCCTTCTCGAAATCCTCGCCGGGCATGAGGCCGCCGCTGGGCGCCCGGTAGACGCCATGCGGATGCATATGTTTGCGGATGGCGATCAGGTAGGGTCCCTTGAATATGAACATGGTGACATCGTGGGCGCGGTTGTACTTCATGCTCTTCACCAGAATCTCGAACTCCGCAGCGAACATGTCCTGCCGGAGCTGGATCACCTCCGGCACGCCAAATTTCCGCTCGAGTTCCTTAACGATATCATCAGTTACGTACATACCATAGCCTCTCCCTCGACTCTGCCGAATTCTACCACAGCGCGGTCATGGCCGCAACCGGAACTTGTTCTTGTTA
>CAZEBC010000097.1:2908-14564 GCA_964510165.1 uncultured bacterium | reverse complement strand
CAGGGTGAGCGGCTTTGGTTGCGGCTGTGCCGCGGTGCGAGTCTACTTCTTCTCCGGATAGTCGTACCATCCTTTTCCGACCTTTTGGCCGTGACGGCCTTCGGTATACAGCTTCACAACGCTCGGGTACGGCAGGTCGCATTGGTTGCCGGTCTTCTTGAATTTCTCGATGTCGAGCGTGTATTGGAGGTCGACGCCGATGAGGTCCATCAGGCGGAACGGCCCCATCGGGTGGCCGGCTCCATACACCATCGCGTTGTCGATGTCCTCGGCGGAGGCCACTCCCATCTCTTGCAGCCACAGCGCCTCTCTGGTGAGCGCGAATATAATCCGGTTGACCACGAAGCCGTCCACCTCTTTTTTGAGCAGCACGGGCACTTTCTCGAGCTTGCGGCAGAGGTCCATGGATACCTGCGCCGTCTCATCGGACACATGCGGGCCTTTGACGACCTCGACCAGTTTCATGACGAGGGCCGGATTGAAGAAGTGGAGATTGACCACTTTGTCCGGGCGCTTGGTGGCGTCGGCTATGCGCGAACTGACGATGGCCGAGCTGTTCGTCGCCAAAATCGCATGCGCAGGAGCGAACTTGTCAAGGTCGGCGAAGACCTTCCTCTTGATGTGAAGGACCTCGATGGCGGCCTCGATGACATAGTCGGCGTCCTTGACGGCTTCCTGCAGGTTGGAGGTGAACGAGAGGTTCGCGCGCGCCTGTTTCGCCTGTTCCTCGGTCAGCTTTCCCTTCTTGACGCGGCCGGGCAGGTAGGTGTCGGCGAAATTCTCGGCCTTCTTGAGTTGTTCCTCCACGATGTCGGTGCACGTAGTCTTGTAGCCGTACAGAGCGCACAAGAGCGATATCTGATGTCCCATGTTGCCAGCACCCACCACACAGATTTTTTTGATGTCTTCGATCTTCATTGCACTCGCCTCGCTTTCATTGTGGTTGTGACTTGCTCTCAGACCGATTTTCGTATAGCTGTCCCTGCTATGATACTCATATCCGTCGCCATGAGCAAGTGGGGCGTTAAATCGGTGACACGATGAGGCATCATGTCCCCGATTTAACGTTCGGTTGGGGCTCCGCGGCGTTGCGCTACTCTGCGCCGTTGACAGCGCAAATCTGTGGATGCTATATTTTGGAAAGTGTCGAAGTCGCTTTTCTTCAGGCTCATTTCGTCTCGCGGCAAGTGAAGCGAAAGGAATAGAGGATGACGGCAACCATACGGATAGACGGGGGCACAATCGTCACGCCGACGGGACGTCTCACGGGCAGCCTGGCGGTGGAAGACGGCAAGATCGTCGCCATCGGCAGGAAGGACAAACTTCCCGGCGCCGAGCGGGTGATTGACGCTTCGGGCAAGTATGTATTGCCCGGACTGGTGGACCCGCATGTGCATTTCCGATATGTGGACACTCCGCTGGATGAATCGTTCGGGCTCATGACGCGCTCGGCGGCGGCCGGAGGCGTGACGACGGTGCTGCCGTTCATCGCGTCGCTTGAGCACATCGTGGACAGCCTCGACGTGTTCAGACAGATATACGATATGTCGGCCCACGTGGATTGCTCGTTCCACGCCATCATATTCAAGCCGGAGCAAATTGGCGAGGTGGGTGAACTGGTCAAGCGCGGCATCACATCGTTCAAGTTCCTGCTCCCTTACAAGGGCAGCGAGGCGATTCCGGGCGTCCGCGACATTGACGAGGGACTCATATTCCTGGGGATGCGCGAGATAGCCAATGCGGGTGCGGTCGCAATGGTGCATTGCGAGAGTCCCGACCTTTTCTTCCGCTTGCGAGACGCGCTTATGAAGGACCCGCCCCCCGACGCGCACTGGCACGACGCGCGTCCGAACGAATGCGAGGCGCACGGAATAGCGACCGTCACGCATCTGGCGAAGCTCACCAGATGTCCGCTCTACATCGTCCATGTCTCAATTAAGGAGGGCGGCGACCTCATCAGGCGCGCGCGGGCCGAAGGACTCAGGGTGTGGGCGGAAACGTGCCCCCAATACCTGACACTTACGCGGTTTGATACCGACAAGGTGTGGGGCAAGGTCAATCCTCCCCTCAGAGGCAAAGACGACATCGAACAACTCTGGCGCGAGGTCAAGGCCGGCACATTTGACACCATCGGCTCGGACCATTGCCCGCTCTCGCCCGAGGAGAAGGCCGAACTGTGGACCGCGAAGCCGGGCATGCCGGGAGTCGAGACCATGCTTCCCCTCCTTTTCGACAAGGGAGTCAATGCCGGCCACATATCGCCTGAACAACTTGTGCGGCTTTGTTCTGAGAACCCGGCGAAAATTTTTGGATTGTATCCGAGGAAGGGCGCACTGCAGGTCGGTTCCGACGCTGACATCGTGATCGTTGACCCAGGCAGGGAGCAGACGCTCAATGTCAAGGAAATGCATGACGTGTACTCATACAGCGCGTATCATGGCTGGAAGGTGAAAGGCTGGCCCGTCATGACCATACTCCGCGGCCAGGTGATAATGGAGGAAGGGCACATAACCGGTCAGCCCGGTTATGGCAAATTCCTTTCTGCGAATCTTCCGCCGACACGATGTGCATAGCGTCATAAGTAGTTGCGCACATTTTGTTGCCGCGATTGTTATGGATTCCCGCTTGCATGGGAATGACGGATGGCGGCGGCTCCAGGACATGCGCAAGAACTGTATAGAAAGACGTATCATGGAACGGTTGCATTTGCAGAATCCCTATGCTAGACTGCATATGTTTGCTCGTTTCGTGAAGTGAGAGTTATGCAATTGACACAAAGCAAGTTTCCGCCGTGGATAAGAAAACGGTTGCCGGCAAACCCGCAGGCCGAGACCACCCGACGGATACTCGAACATTATCGGCTGAACACGGTGTGCCGGAGCGCCCAATGCCCAAATACCGGTGAGTGTTTCGCGAAGGGGACGGCCACCTTCCTGATCATGGGCAACGTGTGCACCCGGTCGTGCCGGTTTTGCGCCGTGACCGGCGGCATCCCGGCTCCGTTGGAGGATTCAGAACCCGAACGCCTGGCGTTGGCCGCGCGCGAGATGAAACTGCGTCATGTCGTCGTGACCTCGGTCACGCGGGACGACCTCGAAGATGGAGGCGCGGGCCATTTCGTGAGGGCGATTAGGAAGCTCAGGGAATTGAATCCAGGGATCACGGTTGAGGTGCTTGTGCCCGATTTTAAGGGGCGGGCCGAATCGGTTCGGGCCGTGGTTGAGGCAGGTCCCGAAGTATTCAACCACAACATCGAGACCGTTCCCTCGCTGTATCCGATGGTCAGGCCCGAGGCCGATTACCGCGTTTCCCTTGAAGTGCTGCGCCTCGCGAAAGCCATTCGTCCTCACGCGCTCACCAAGTCGGGCCTCATGGTGGGCCTTGGCGAGCGAGATGACGAGGTCGAGCAGGCAATGGCAGACCTTCGGCAGGTAGACTGCGATATACTGACCATCGGACAATACCTGAGGCCGTCGCGCGAACATCTCGCCGTGGTGAGGTTCATCGAGCCGGCCGCGTTCGACCGATATCGCGCTCTCGGAATCAAATTAGGGTTCCGGGCTGTCGCGTCCGGTCCGTTCGTGCGAAGCTCCTATAATGCGTTAGAGGTCAAGAACGAAGCACAATCGGAGATTGTCCTTCATCCGGATCATTCGTAGGGGCGCAATTTATTGCGCCTGTGGGCGCGAATCGCGCCCCTACGTGTTGGACAATCTTAATCATCCTGATTCTCGGAGGTAATTGATATGTTCAAGGTGAGGCTCCCCGATCTGGGCGAGGACGCCGGAGATGAAGCGACCGTTTCCTACTGGCATTACGAGGAAGGCGACGAGGTGGGCGAACATGACGACCTCGTAGAGATGACGACGGACAAGGCGACGTTCAACGTGCCGTGTCCCCGGTCCGGCATACTGACCGAGATCGTAGCCGACGAGGGCGACACTGTGAAAGTAGGCGAGGTCCTCGCAATCCTGGAAGAAGAATACGAAGAAGACGAAGAAGAAGACGACGAAGAGTTGGAGGAGTAGGTTCTTTGCAGTTTACATCGAAACATATGGAGAGAATTCCTCCATACATGTTTGCTCGCATCAACAAGATGAAACTAGACGCGAGGCGCGCTGGCAAGGATGTTATTGACCTGGGAATGGGCAATCCCGACCAGCCCGCTCCGCCTCACGTGGTGGAAAAGCTTTGTGAGGTGGCGCGCGACCCCAAGGCCCACAGGTACTCCGCCTCCAGCGGAATCCCGCATCTCAGGCGCGCAATTTGCGAGTGGTATGGAGCGCGCTTCGGAGTCGAGCTGGACCCCGAGACCGAAGCGATAGCCGTCATAGGCTCGAAGGAAGGCATCTGCCATCTGTTCCTCGCAATTCTTGACGAGGGCGATATGGTCCTCGTGCCGAGCCCCAGTTATCCGATACACTACTACAGCGTCGTGATTGCCGGCGGACATCTGCACACCGTCCCGCTGACCGAGGAACGGAACTTCCTGCCGGACCTCTCGAAGGTGGTCCATGAGGCCTATCCTCGGCCAAGAATACTCATACTCAGCTATCCGAACAACCCGACAACGCAGGTCGTTGACCTCGCCTTTTTTGAAGAAGTCGTCGAGTTTGCCAAACGAGAGCAGATTCTCGTGGTCCATGACCTCGCATACAGCGAGATATGTTTTGACGACTATAAGGCGCCCAGCTTCCTTCAGGCGAAAGGAGCAAAAGAGGTCGGCATCGAGTTCTACTCCCTTTCCAAGACCTACAGCATGGCCGGATGGCGCGTCGGGTTCGCGCTGGGCAATCGGCACGTGATTGGCGCGCTCGCCAAGCTCAAGAGCTATTACGACTACGGCATATTCACGCCCGTGCAGGTCGCCGCAATCGCCGCGCTTAATGGAGACCAGTCATATGTGGACGAGTTGAACCGCACGTACGCGAGGCGGCGCGACGTCCTCGTGAGCGGCCTCAACGGCATGGGCTGGAATGTCAAGCTGCCAAAGGCGACCATGTATGTATGGGCGCCGATTCCGGAAAAGTATCGCTCGATGGGCTCGATGAAATTCTCCGAGTTTTTGCTCGAGAAAGCGTTGGTCGGCGTCTCACCCGGAGTCGGCTTCGGGACCCACGGCGAAGGATACGTCAGGCTGGCGCTCGTCGAAAACGAACGCCGCATAAAACAGGCGCTTCGCAGCATAAGAAAAGTCATGGAAACCGACGGAGTGGTCAAACCGGTGACACCAAAGGCCCGGGAAAGGAAGGGATAACTGATATGGCGCTCTCCGAGAGAGCACGCTGTCTCAAGCCGTCTTCGACGCTCGCCATCACCGCCAAAGCGAAGGCGATGAAGGAGGAGGGCATTGATGTGGTTGGCTTCGGCGCGGGCGAACCCGATTTCGACACGCCGGACTTCATAAAGGATGCCGCGATCGAGGCGATAAGGCAGGGCTTCACCAAGTACACCGATGCGTCCGGCACACCCGAACTCAAGAAGGCCGTCGCCGACAAGTTCAAGCGCGACAACGGGCTTGATTATCAACTCTCGGAGATCACCATCGGATGCGGCGCCAAGCAGATCATCTATAACATCTTCCAGGTTGTCTGCGATCCGGGCGATGAAGTGCTTATTCCCGCTCCCTTCTGGGTTAGCTATCCTGAGCAAGTGTGCCTCGCGGGCGGAGCGCCCAAGATAATCAACACCAAAGGCTTCAAGATGACCGCCGAGCAGTTCGAGGCGGCCATCACGCCGAAGAGCAAGCTGCTCGTGCTCAACAGCCCCTCCAACCCGACGGGCGCCGTCTATAGCCGGAGCGAGCTTGAGGCCATAGGCGAGGTCGCCCTGAAGCATCGCATTCTCATCCTCTCGGACGAGTGTTACGAAAAGATCGTCTATGACGGACATCAGCACCATAGCATCGCTTCCTTCGACAGAGGACTGAAGGAACTCACCTTCACCGTCAATGCCGTCTCGAAAACGTATTCAATGACCGGGTGGCGCATCGGCTATGCAGGCGGCCCCGCCGATTACATAAAGGCTGTCGGCAATATCACGAGCCAATGCACCTCCAACCCCTGCTCCATCTCTCAGAAGGCGGCGACCGCGGCGCTCAAGGGCGACTATGCGTTGGTTGATAAGATGCTCGTTGAATTTGACAAGCGCAGAAAACTGCTGGTCGAAGGCTTGAACGAATGCCTCAACGACGACACTCCGCCGCCCGAGGGCGCATTCTATTATTTCCCGAGCATGGCCGCCTTCATTGACAAGAAAATGCAAGGAACATTGATAAGAACGACAGATGACTTCTGCAGGATTCTCATCGAGAAAGCTCGCGTGGCCGCGGTTCCGGGTACCGATTTCGGCGATTCCACGCGCCTCCGATTTTCTTTTGTGACCTCGGAGGCGAACATTCGCAAAGGCTTGACGCGAATCGCAGAATGTGTCCGCGAGGCTCGATAATATGAAAGAGATAGGCGTAGGCATCATAGGCCTTGGCGTCGTTGGGTCTGGGCTCTATGAAACCTTGACGCAGCACTCCAACGAGGTCGCTCTGCGAACGGGCATAAAGCTGGTTATCCGCAAGGCGGCCGATATCGACGAGGCGCGTCGCGCGCAACTGGGAATCCCCCACGGCGTATTCACGAAAAATGCCGCCGACATCATCGGCAACCCCTCGATTGATGTGGTCGTCGAGCTGATTGGCGGATACTCGCCCGCGGGCGAATTCATCGTTGAATCGCTCAACAACCGCAAACACGTCGTGACCGCCAACAAGGCCCTGCTCGCCAAACAGGGCGCCGAACTGGTCGAGCTTGCCGCGAAAAACGGCGTGGACCTCTGCTTCGAGGCAAGCGTCGGGGGCGGTATCCCGATCCTCAAGGCGCTCAGGGAAGGGCTCGCAGGCAATAACATCAACTACGTCTACGGCATCGTTAACGGCACCTGCAACTATATCCTAAGCCGAATGACATATGAGAAGATGGGCTTCGAGCGCGCGCTCAAAGAGGCGCAGAAAAAAGGATTCGCCGAGGCCGACCCGACGCTCGATATCGAGGGCGACGATTCCGCCCATAAACTAGCCATACTCGCCTCCATAGCGTTCAACATGCGGGTGGATCTCGCCGACGTTCACGTGGAAGGAATCACCAGGATCACTCACGAGGACGTCGAGTATGCGGACGAACTCGGCTACGTCATCAAACTGCTCGCCATTGCCAAGCGCAGCGGAAACGAGGTCGAGGTGCGCGTGCACCCCACGCTTGTCTCGAAGGCCTCGCTGCTCGCATCCGTCCGCGATGAATTCAACGCCCTGCTGGTGGACGGCGATGTCGTCGGAACGACCATGTACTACGGTAGAGGCGCAGGCAAGCTGCCGACCTCCAGCGCGCTGATAAGCGACCTCATTGACATCGGCAAGAACATCCGTTTCGGCTCGCCCTTGCGGGTGCGCCCGTTCGCCTACGTCAACGACCGCAGGATCAAGGATATTGACGAGGTCAACTCGCTCTACTACATTCGGTTTACCGCGCTTGACATGCCAGGCGTCCTCGGTCAGATTTCAGGCATTTTGGGCAAGCACGGCATCGGAATCGCCTCCGTCATACAGAAAGCCCAGCATCGAGGCAGCCACGTCCCCGTCGTGATGATGACCCATGAGGCGCTGGAACGAAACGTCGGGCAGGCTCTGGCCGAGATTGATAACCTGAGCTGCATCAAACACAAGAGCGCGCTCATTCGAATCGCCTAATTGGTGCAGCACGCGATCCGCAACCCGAAACGCGGTACACCAATGGACCAGAAATTCATAAGCGAATTCAACGAAGGCGACAGAATAATCTCGCAGTTCCTCGTCCAAGCCAAGCAGCTTCTCTCCACCAAATCGGGCAAGCCCTACCTGAGCCTCAGGCTGCAAGACAAGACCGGAGTCATCTCGGCAAGGCTCTGGGACAACGCGCTCGAGTTCTACGACAAGTTCAAGGTGAACGACATCATCAAGGTGGACGGCACGATCGAGGTTTACAACAATGAGCGTCAGCTCGTGGTCCGTCGCCTGCGGTTAAGCCAGCCCGAAGAGATACAACTTTCGGACTTCGTGCGGCAGACCGAACACGATGTGGACGAGATGCTGCTCGAGCTTCGCTCCTACATCGAGGCCGTCAACAACCCGCACCTGAAGGCGCTGCTCGAAGCGTTCTTCAATGACGACGCGTTTGTGGAGAAATTCAAGGCCTCCCCGGCCGCCCGCAATATCCATCATGTATGGGTCGGCGGTTTGCTCGAACACACGCTCTCGACCGCGCGCATCTGCGAGTATCTGACCACTCACTATCCCGTTCTCGATGCCGACCTCCTCATCACGATGGCCATCCTTCACGACATCGGAAAGGTGAAGGAGTTGCAGGTTACCCCTTCCATAAACTACACCGAGGAAGGCAACCTGCTCGGGCACATCATCCTGGGCATTCAGATGGTGGACGAAAAACTCGCCAACATTCCGGATTTCCCGCAAAACCTGCGCATGCTCGTCGAACATATGATGCTCTCGCACCATGGCCAGTCGGAATGGGGCTCGCCCAGGCCGCCCATGTTCCTCGAGGCCGAAATCCTGCACCGCGCCGATGACCTCGACGTCAAAGTCGACATAATCACTCGCGCAGTCTCCGAGGACCGGGACTCCGAATCCTCCTGGACCGCATACCAACGCGCACTTGAGCGGATTCTCTACAAGAAGCCGACCTACGAGACCGACCTCGCGCCCGAGGAGAGCCCCGATTGAGAGATTGGTCCATATTTCGAATTCTCTTCCTTGCCTGCTTCATCGTCTTCACTCAACCCGATGCGGCTCGGTCTGAAGCAGTCGTCACCCAAATCACGCCTTTAAACGCGCCCCAACTCCTGGTCGCCAGCCCCGACAGGCACGGAGGTATCGGCGACTGGTATCTCTCCAATGACCGCATCTGGGCGATCATTGACGATGTGTCGAACCAGAACCAACTTTCCCTCTCCGGCGGCACTCTTCTCGACCTCGGGCTCGCCGGCCACGATGCCGACCAACTCATTCAGGTGCTCCAACTCATCAACATGACACGGGACCTCATCATCCCCTATAACACAATAACGACCGAGCGCGGCGAGAACTGGGCCGCGATAACCGTTTCCACTGCAAACGGCCTCATGCCCGAGAGGCCGGGCTTTGGGGTCCTCGACGAGGACATTGCCAAAGACATCTTGGTCGAGACGGAGTACCGCGTCGTCAGCGGCGAGAATTTTCTCCGCATCAAGTCCACGATAAGAAACAACGGAAGGAAGCGCGCCCGCATTTTCAACATTGCCGACATTGTCTATTGGGGTGACGACGCCATCAAGCCGTTCGCGAGCGGCGAGAAAACCCTCGGCAAAGCTCGCGGCACGCCTCGCGGTTTTCACCATCCGGAGCTTGATCCCTCCAGTCCGCTCTCGATAGTCCGAAGTATTGGCGGATTCACTTACATCGCGGGCGGCGGCGCCAATGGCCTTTCGCCCATCTCCTACGCGCTCTGTTCGCCTACCGAATACCAGAAAAAAAGGCTCTTGTGGGGAGTGAATGACCGCTTGGTTTCCGGAATTGGCGTCTTCACCGGAAACTTCAACCGCGCGCTCGACCTGTGGAAGATTCTCTTCTTCGGAATCGCGCCCGGCGAGGAGTTGGTATACGAACGGGTTCTCGTGGTGGGTGGCCGCAACGACGCCGCCTCGGCCACCGACACCGCATTCCTTCTGCTCGGCATGACAGACGCAAACACCGGAGTCATGGGACGAGTATCGCCGAAGGACGCCGAGACCTCCGTTGTCATATACGCAAAGAAAGACCGGATTCCTGTTACCCAGTTACGACCAGTGCGTGAAGGACTGGAGGCCGGCTCATTCAAGGCGGTGCTGCCTTCCGGAGACTACGTCGCACAAATTCGCTCGCTCGAACGCGATCCCAATCTCGCCACGCCCCGGATCGAGCCGCTAACCGTTGAGTTCACCGTCGAGCAGGGCAAGCTCACCAACCTCGGTGAAATCGAATTGCCCCAAACAGCCACTCTGCTGGTCGAAGTGTTCGAGGGGGAGCGTCACTCGCCCGCCCGCGTCATCATTCAAGGAAGCTCAGGGACACCGGACCCCGAGTTGGGGAGCGATCTCCTTGACTTCACGCTTGATGGCAAGCCCACGCGCTCCTCAAACCTGGCAAATTGGATTCTCCTTGACGGAAATGAAACCGCGCCCGTTCCGATCGAGTTGCGGCCCGGAAAGTACAACCTCTACGCTACTCGCGGGTTCGAATATTCGGTGGCCCGGGCCGAAGCCGACCTGAGTCGGCAGGGCGCTCAAATTACCGTCAGGCTTTCGCTTTCGAAAGTGATAGAGACCCCGGGCATGATGAGCGGCGATTTCCACGTGCATTCAGTCGCCAGCGCCGACAGCGCGCTTGCCCAGGAGCAGCGGGTCATCTCTTTCGTCGCGGAAGGGGTTGACCTGCTTATCGCGACCGATCACGACAACCTGACCGATTACGCGCCCATCATCTCTAAGCTGAATCTTCAGGACCGCGTCGCCTCAATTGTCGGCGTCGAGGCCACCTCGGCATTCAGGATTCGGGCGACCCCATTCACGATAGGCCATTACAATGCCTGGCCGCTTCGGTACGATTTCAACAGTCCCCGCCGAGGCGCGGCCCGGGACGAGGGCATCAGGCCGCGCGACCTGTTCGAGCGCCTCAGAGCTATCAGCGACGGCGACTCTCTCATACAGGTGAATCATGGACGCAGCGGCGAACCCGACGGCGAGGCCTCGTACTTCAACGCGCTCGGTCTCGATTTCGCCACCCCGCTCGCGTACAATCCATCCAAACCATTGACCGAGAGTCCCAACAGCCTTCTCTTGACCCCCAACTCCGGCGGCATCCGGGATATTGACTTCGACGCCATGGAACTGCTCAATGGCCACGATTACCGCGAATACCTCCTCCTCCGAGCCGACTGGTTCAGCCTGCTCAACCAGGGCTACCCCAAAACCGCCACCGCAAATTCGGACACCCATCTCAAAGCCGACCTGCCCGGCTACCCGCGCAATTACATCTTCCTCGATGACCCGACGGCTGAACGCGCGGACAACCGAACGCTAATCACGCAGATCGCGCGGCGCCGCGTAATGGGCACTACCGGCCCGATCATCCTCATTGACGCCAACAGCGCCAAACCGGGCGACGTCCTCACAGATACGGACGGAGCGGTCACCCTCACCATCAAAATCCTCGCCGCCGACTGGGTGCCGGTCAGCGAGGCACGCGTATTTGCAAATGGCGAACAGGTCGAAGCGTTCAAGGTCGCGCCGACCACGCAGACCGTTCGTCTTGAGCAAACCATCACCATGACACTCGAAAAGGATACCTGGCTCGTGGCGGAAGCCGGCGTCCCATTACCGGAGAGAGCGAAGCCACCCGAACCGCCCGGCGGCCTTTACAACATCATCGCCCCCGGGTTCGTGCCGCTTGCCTTCACCAACCCAGTCTTCATTGATGCCGACGGCAACGGAACGTTTGATCCACCAGGGCTGACTCCAACTCCAACCCATCGCTAATTTCGATTTCGTTGCAAAGCCACCGTCATTGCGAGGCAGGAACGAAGTTCCGATCGAAGCAATC
>CAZEBC010000097.1:0-2808 GCA_964510165.1 uncultured bacterium | reverse complement strand
GCCCCGCCGCGCTACGCCCAGAAGTGTGCTACAATAATGAAGGGATACATTCAACTGTCAACGGGCGAGGACGCAATCGTTTCCGTGCGGGTGTGCAATCCCCCTCTTGCGTTTGGCCCCAAATTGACCTGTTGCAGAAAGGACCGTATTTACGTAAGTCTCAGTATATGATGAGGTTACAGATATTTGGCGAAATTGGCATCCGAATTGCCATACCTTAAGCAACATGAGCAAAAAAAAATCTCCTTTCCACACGTTCAGAAGGCAACTGGTCGGGCTGGCCTCCAGAAGGATCGACTCGCTGGTCGATTTCTTGGAGGAGGAAACCCGTGCCAGTGGCATAGTCGAGCGGCTTAAGCCGTTCAGGCCACAGAAGCCCATCAACACCGAGGATGTGGTCCACGAAGTAATGACACGCCTTGGAGACGCATTGCCCGCCTCGACGGATTGGACTAGGGTCGAAGCCGAGGTGCGGGACATCCTGCCCACGTACAACGTCGAGACGCACAAGCGTTTTCGGGAGATAGCCTATTTCCTGCTCGACCTCTTCTTCGATCATTCCGGCTGCGTCGGGTTCTTCACCGAGAAGCAGTCGGACGTCGAGAACCTCAAGCTTATTCCCCAAGGCGTCTCAATCAGCCGCGTACTGGCCGCCAACCATTCATCCAACATAGATGATATCATCGTTGGCGATCTCGCCGATTTTTATGAGCTTGGCCTCGGCCACTTCGCCGCCGGCGCAAATCTTATGTTTCTCCCGAGAGTCGAACAAATCATGAAGGAACTCAATGTCATAAAGGTGAAGCGAACTTTTGACGACGGCGAGAAAGGCTCTCTGTACAAGTCAATCTTGTCAGTGACATGCGCCGTGCTCACCGACAGCGGGGAGGACTTCATCATATTCCCCGAGGCTAACAATCGGCAGGGCGCCCGCAGCCGCAACGGCACGCTTCGCCTGCCCGAGCGCCTGAAGGTCGTGGACGGAATTCTGGACTCGGCAAAGGACGCAACCGTCATTCCCATTGCGGTCTCGTTCTCGCGCGTCCCCGAATATTACAAGCTGGTTCATGGCGCCGGCACGTATCGCTTCCTCCGCGATCGGAGGCGTCCCTTCCGCCTGCACCGGCATGTGGATGGCAAGGGGCTTCTCCACATGCTCACGCACAGCATGCTCATGAGTTACCGCGATATCTACGGAAGGGCTTGCGCCAGCGTGGGCGAGCCATTCTCCATCAAGGATTTCCTCGCAGACCATCCAGACGCGACCGAGCCTGCGCGTCTCGTGGCCGAGGAAAGCGTGCGCCGCCTGGCAAAAGTCAAAAAGGTGATGCCCAGCCACATAGTCGCGGAAGCCATCGAGGGCGGCGACAAAATCTCGATACCTCATCTCTCACAGCAAATCCAGGTCGAGATCGACAAGGTCATTGATTATCACCAGAAAACCTACGGCTCGAATCCTAACTTCTCCTATGAATTCGATATGGGGACGAGAACCGTTATGGAAGTCGGCCTTAGGGAGTTGGGCCTCATGCACATCATCGCGCGCGGTCGCGTCTTCTTCAGACACCGCGTCTTGGTCAACGACCGGCCTGCGCTCTCATATTACGGCAACATGGCCGACCACCGCCTGTTCTCGCCCGACTTCGAGGACAAGGTGTGCGTCATCGGCGCCGGCCAATGGGGCTATACGCTCGCGTACATCATCGGCAATAAGTTCCTTGCTGACCCCGAGTACCGGCGTCACAGCATCGTCGTGTACGACACTCGCAAGGAGATAACCGAAGCGCTCAAGGAGAAAGGAGTGCACCCCTCCTTCTTCCAGGGGATGCAGGCCCCTAAAATTGTGTACCCGAAATTCTCATACAAGGACGCCATAACCGACTCAAAGGCGATCATCGTTGCGACTCCGTCAGGTCAGTTCGAGGAAGTCATTGACGCGGTCTGTAAGTATGCCTCCCGCGACATAGACCTCATAATCGCCACCAAGGGATTCTCCCACGAGACCGCCGAACTCCTGCCCGTCGTCGCCCGCCGCAAGATCGAGAAGGCGAAGCTGAGCCACATGATTCACATCGCGGTTCTCTCCGGCGCCAACATCGCCTCCGAGGTCATCCGTGGAGAGGTCTGCTCCACACAGCTTGCCAGCTATAAGACGGAGCGGCTCCCCAATCTCAAGAAGTTGCTCGAGAATCCCCGTTTCATCGTCCACACGTCGGCCGATCCCATCGGCGTCGCGCTGGCGGGGGCGGCCAAGAATCCGTATGCGACCCTATACGCTACCGCCAAGGCGTTCGGAATGGGAGAGAACTACCTTGGTGAATTCATGATGGCGGCCACGAAAGAGGTCGTGCGCCTCGCGAACTCCCTCGGGGCCGACCCCAAGACATTCACCGAGAGCCATGCCTGGTGGCCAGATTTGCATGCCACCTCGATGGCAGGCCGCTCAAGCAAGTTTGGCACGCTGATTGGTCAAAGACGACAGGCCCGCAAGGCGCATCAGGCTCTCGTCGAGAAGAACCAGACTATCGAGACCTACGAATCCATTGCAAGCCTGTACCGCCTCGCCACCAAGGCCGGAGTCAAGATGCCCATCGTGGAACTCGGCTATCAGATAATCCACGAGGACGCCGAATTCACCAAGGCGAAGTTCGAACAAGCCATCCTCCGCCAGCCAAACTCCTGAAACCTGCCTCTGTAGGGGCGCGATTCATCGCGCCCGCCGGCATCCCTTTGCAAACGTCTCCCCACGCCAACTCGAACCCCGAACCCATCTGGACATCCCTCCCACGCTGCGATATAATGACCGCC
>CAZEBC010000096.1:0-14904 GCA_964510165.1 uncultured bacterium | reverse complement strand
AATAAAAATTTCGAAAGACAGAAGTAGTTAAAGACATTGGGGTTAAAAGGGGAAAGGGGGAAGGGAAGGACGAAGAGCAAAGGACGAAAGATTTCGCACGCCAAGGCGTAAAGGTGCGAAGGACTACCGGATTGCGGATTATGCGCGGACGGCGGATTTGGGGTTCAGAGTTTGGGGTTTTTGGACAATTACTGTTATAATACTTTATTTCATTTTAGTTCCCTTTAGCTCACTGTGCCGGGGCCACCTGGAGCAGGCTGTCGAAAGTCGGGGTGTATTTCGATGCGATGGTTTCGGCCTTTTCGACCAGGAGCCTGGAGCCGAGCGTGCCTACGAGCGTGACACGATTGCTGCGGACCTCGACATCCGCGCCATAGATGCCCGATGCCCGAAGTTCGCGCACGATCTCACGGGCCAGTATGCGCGCGTTGCGCGAGCTGAGGGAGGTCAGGTTGATGACGGAGGGATTATCGCCGACTGCGCGCTCGATGGCGTCCATTTCCTTTAAGTGCAACACCCTTCCATCAATCAGAATCTTTCCCTTTACAACCTCGATATTGATGCCCTGGATATGCCCGAGTTTCTCCCTGAGCTGGGCCGCGCGCTTCTCGGGATCAGCCACATAAACGCGAACCTTGTAGGCGATCGTATTGCCATTTTCCAGACGCACGAGCACCTTGCCGAAGCCCGCCGAATGCGCGATGAGGGATAATTCCTTATCGCCCGCGATGAGGGCGTCTGCCACCTCGGGGCGCGTAACCGCCACGTCCACGATATGCGCGTCCGTCCTTAGTCGCTCCTTGGCGCCCTCGGTGGTCTCGATGGCCTCTTCTTTCGTGATAATTGATCCCGTCTCCCTGGACGGAGACACGGGGACAACGGGGGCCTGCTCGGCCACGGAATTCGTCGCCGTCAGGACTAGCAGAATGCAAGACAAGAAAATGAGAAGGTTCCTGCTCACTGCTCACACTTCCTTAGCCCCTCACCCTGCCCTCTCCCAGTGGGAGAGGGTCAACATGAGCGCGCCCTCTCCTACCGGAAGAGGGCCAACGTGAACGCTCCCTCTCCCAGTGGGAGAGGGTTGGGGTGAGAGGGAAAACACGAGAAATTCAAGTATTCATTCCCGGTAGTGCAACAGAAATATACCATCGCGCCGCCAGTTGCGTCAAATCGGCCTCCCCAGTTGACACTCGTCGTGAGGATATGCTATATTTATTGCGTCAAGAGACAAATATAACTGTGGCAGAACGAAATAGGCTGAAAAGCAGAAGCCCAAGCTTCTCACCCTGTTGCGCCTTATGGAGGGTCGCTCTCAGGGTTATCGCTCACGCAGTTGTCGTGAGAAGATGGCTTTTGCCATCTTTTTTATTTTCATCGCACGGTTCAACCAAGAAGGGGTGATGCGCGATACGAGTTGAAACGACCAGAGTAAATGAAAGAATCCGGGCCAGATCGATTCGCCTTATCGGCGTCGACGGTGAGCAGGTCGGCATCGTGACGGCCGAGGAAGGTCTCAGGATGGCCAGGGAGCAAGAGCTCGACCTTGTCGAGGTTGCGCCTCAGGCCAGCCCGCCGGTCTGCCGAATAATGGATTATGGCAAGTACAAGTATGAGCAGAGCAAGCGTGCAAAACAGGCCAAGAAGCATCAGCACACGATTGTCATCAAGGAGATGAAGTTCCGGCCTAAGACCGAAGAGCACGACTACCAGTTCAAGCTCAAACATGTACTCAAGTTCCTCGAGGAAGGGAACAAAGCCAAGATAACCGTGAGGTTCCGGGGGCGCGAAATGGTTCATACCGACCTTGGCCAGAAGGTCCTGGACAGGCTGATCCAAGATACCCAGGACATGGCTACGGTAGAGCAGCAGCCAAAGATAGAGGGCCGCAGTTTGACCCTTGTTCTCGCGCCGAAACACTAACTGGGACGTCCCAATACTCACGCGTAACTGACAGAAAAGCCCATGGGTGGTGGTTTTTTTGTCCGTTCCGAGGAGAAGGAGCGTGTCATATGCCAAAGATGAAGAGCAATCGCAGCGCAGCCAAGCGTTTCAAATGGACGGCCACGGGTAAGATCAAGCGCCGTCGCGCGTTCAAGTCCCATTTGCTTACCCACAAGAGCGCCTCGCGAAAACGCCGACTCAGAAAAGCCGCAATAGTGGACAAGGCCGACGCCGTACGCATCGGGAGACTTATCTCCGTCTGACGCATCGCGTCAGTTGACCGAAGAAGGAGTGAATGCAACATGCCTAGAGCAACCAACAACCCGGCCTCGCGCCGGCGTCGCCGAAACATCGTCAAGATGGCGAAGGGCTATTACGGCGGCAAGAGCAACATGTTCCGGACCGCGAACCAGGCGGTCATCCGGAGCCTGCAATACTCGTATCGCGACCGCAAGACGCGAAAGAGGGAGTTCCGGAGCCTGTGGATAATGCGCATCAACGCGGCGGCCCGTCTGAACGGATTGTCTTACAACCGACTGATAGACGGTCTGAACAAGGCCTCAATTGACATAGACCGAAAGATGCTTGCCGACCTGGCCGTTAACGACCGACAAGTTTTCAGCCAGTTAGTGGAAGTGGCCAAAGCGCACCTGAGCAATGATAGTACTTCCGGCGATTGACCTCAAGGGCGGCCGATGTGTTCGGCTGGAGCAGGGGAAGCCGGACAGGGAGAAGGCGTATTCCGACGACCCCGCCGAAGTCGCCCGCAATTGGGCCGAGCAGGGCGCGCAGTGGCTGCACGTCGTTGACCTGGACGGCGCATTTGCCGGCCGGCCTCAAAACCTGAGCGCGCTCCAGGCCATCCGCGCGGCGGTCAATATCCCCATTCAGTTCGGGGGCGGCTGCCGCACGATGGAAACGCTTGTCCGTCTCTCGGAAACGGGAGTGAACAGGATGGTGCTCGGCACCGCCGCGCTCCAGTCTGAGGGATTCCTCGAGAGGGCGTGCGCCGAGTTCGGCGAGAAGATAGCCGTCGGCATCGACGCCCGAGACGGCAAAGTAGCGGTGAAGGGCTGGCTCGATGTGACCGAGTTTGACGCGGTCGAATTCGCGAAGAAGGCGGCCGAGAGAGGGGCCGGCCTCATCATATACACGGATATTTCACGCGACGGCATGCTCTCAGGCCCGAACATGGACGGTCTTCGAAAGATGGCTGAGAGCGTCTCCATTGAGGTCATCGCATCGGGCGGCATCTCAAGCCTCGCCGATGTCGCCGAAATCGCCAGATTGGCGCCCCACCGGATCATCGGAATGATAATAGGCAAAGCCCTGTATGAGGGCGCCTTCACCCTCAGACGCGCCATTGACGTCGCCACAATCAGCGCATAACATCGGGCAGGAACAATGGGCTTGTTTTTCGACAGAGTCGCCATAATCGGCGTCGGGCTGCTCGGAGGCTCCATCGGGCTTGGCCTGAAGGCGCGGCGCATGTGCGGAAGCATCGTCGGCATGGGACGGAGCCAGGCCTCGTTGAGGGCAGCGCTCGATACCGGCGCGATTGACGAAATGCGCGCAGATCTGTCCGGAGACGGCGCTGACCTCGTCGTGGTCTGCACTCCGGTCGGCTCGGTAGCCGGAGTCATCGCCGAAATCGAGAGCACACTCGACGACGATTGCGTGATAACCGACGTCGGCAGCACAAAAGGCGGCATCGTAAATGAGGTCGAACAACTCCGCCGCGCGGGCAGCAGATTTGTCGGAAGCCATCCGCTGGCCGGTTCTGAGAAGAAAGGGGTGCAGCACGCCTGCGCCGACCTGTTCGAAGGAGCGAGCGTTTTCATGACTCCGACCTCCTTTACCGACCCGTCCGTCGCCGCGAAGGTGCGCGAGACGTGGGAGCGTCTCGGCGGCGCCGTCATCGAGATGCCGCCCGAGGTTCATGACCGCATCGTGGCCAGGACCAGCCATCTGCCTCATGTAGTGGCCGCGCTCCTTATCGCAGGCTTAAGAACGCTCGGCAGTGATGTCAATCGCTTTGTCGGGAAGGGGTTTCTTGACACCACGCGCATCGCATCAAGCGATCCCGAGATGTGGGCCGATATCTGCATGAACAACATGGCCGAGATCAGGGAGGCAATCGCCATGCTTCGCGAGGACCTGCAGGAGTTTGACCTGTTCCTGAGTGAGGGCGGATACGAAAGAATCCTCGAGTTCCTCAAGTCCACAAAGTTTGTGAGGGACTCGCTGAATCAGCAGAAAAGAAATGATTGATCGGGGCAAATTCATCACGATAGAGGGTGTCGAAGGCAGCGGCAAGACCACTCAGGCGGCATTGCTGTCAGAGTACTTGCGCAAGGAGGGGCTGAAGGTGGTCGAAACCAGAGAGCCGGGCGGAACCGATACGGGAGAGAAGATTCGCCAGATACTCCTCTCGCCCCATGCCAGGCTTGCCCCGTCGGCGGAATTGCTGCTATTTCTTGCCGCGCGCGCCCAGCAGGTCCGTGAGGTCATCATGCCGGCTCTCGAGAATGGCAAATGGGTTATCTGCGACCGCTTCTCCGACGCTACCATAGCATATCAGGGATATGGCCGGGGGATAGATATCGAGACAATCCGCCGCATAAACGACGTTGCTACCGAAGGCATCAAACCGGACTTAACGTTTCTGCTGGATTTGGACGCGGAGACCGGCATCAAACGCGCGCTCGCCTCGAAGAAGGAGTTCGCCGGAAGCAGGACGGGCGACCGTATGGAAAACGAAGCGAGCGAGTTCCATGAGCGGGTTGAGCGAGGCTACCGCGAACTCGCCGGGCGTGAGCCCGGTCGAATCAAGGTGATTCCGGTGACCGGCTCGATTGAGGATGTGCACCGGACCATTGTGTCGCTGGTGGAACCGTTTCTGGTAAGATTGAAATGAGTTTCGAGAACGTGTTGGACCAATCCACCGCCGTGCGCACGCTCAGGGCGGCGATTGATAAGGGCAGGGTTGCCCACGCTTACCTGTTCGTCGGGCCGTCCGGCGTAGGAAGGAAACTGACGGCATCGATTCTCGCGAGGTCGCTCAACTGCGAGAAACCGAATGGCGCCGAGCCATGCGAGGAATGTGCGACATGCAGGCTCATCAGTCAGGATAAGCATCCCGACATCAGAACAATCGAGCCGACCAAGCGCTCGTCCACCATCGGGGTGGAACAGGTCGAGGAGTTGCTCCCGTTCGCGTATATGAAGCCGGTTAAAGGAAAAATCAAGGTGTTCATCCTTTCCGAAGCGGACCGCTTGGGAGTCCAGGCCGCTAACAAACTGCTGAAGACGCTCGAGGAGCCTCCGCCGGCGACGGTCTTCGTGCTGGTTACCGAGCGGCCCGAGAGCGTGCTTCCGACCGTCACCTCCAGATGCCAGCCGGTCAAGTTCGGCAAGCTCAGGACCGAGTCGGTCGCTCGAATCCTCGAGACCAGGTTCGGGGTGGACCGCACTCGCGCGGCGTTTGCCGCCGAGTTGGCGGACGGCCAGGTCACGCGCGGCCTTCAGTTCGCCGAGCCGAAGCGGCTCGAGACGCTCATAGGCGTTGTTGAGTCCCTCGAACGCTTCTCGGCCAGGCTGCACGCATATGATAGGCTGGTGGAGTTTCTGCAGGAGGAACAGTCCAGCCTTACGGAACAGGCGGAGCGCAAGATATCGGTTGAAGTCGAGGCGATGACCCCGGCCATGAAGTCATCCTTGGAGGACAGGCGGAAATCATTTGTAGACAGACACTTCAGGGAATTCCTGAACGATTGTTTGGGCGTGCTGCTCACATTCTATCGGGACCTGTACGTCCTGAAGGAAACCGGCGACGAACACCTGGTCATCAATCGCAACAGACTCGACCTGCTCCGAAAGCAGGCGAAGAAGATCAGTGGCGCCGCAATCCTGGAGAACGTGGGCGTTCTCGAAGAAACATCCAAATATTTCTCACATTATGTGGGAGAAGACAGGGCGTTTCTGGACCTTGTTTTGAGGCTGCGCGACGCCTGACTCGATATCACTTCGGGCCAAAGCCCGTGAACATAGAGGTGCTGAGATGATATGTATCGGCAAAATACGATTCAAGGAAGAAGGCCGTCTGCACAACTTTCAATCCGAAGGATTGAATCTCAAGCCTGGCGACGAGTGCATCGTCAAGACCGAAATGGGTCTCAGGCTGGGCAAGGTCGCGGTCGAGCCGCGGCACATCGCGTTGGAGCCAAAGTGTCTCTGCGGCATGATCAAAGCGGTTCGCAAGGCCACGGCTGAAGACAGGAAACGCCAGGAAGAACTGCTCAGGCTGGAGGACGAGGCGTTCCACATCTGCGAGAACAAGATCGAGGAGCGGGAACTTCCCATGAAGCTTGTGGGCGTCGAGGTCGCCTTCGACAAGAGCAAGATACTCTTTTATTTCCGGTCTGAAACGCGGGTGGACTTCAGGGAATTGGTCAAGGACCTGGCGCACCAGTTCCGCACCCGCATCGAGCTGCGCCAGATAGGCGTGCGCGACGAAGCGCGAATGATCGGCGGAATGGGCTGTTGCGGCCGGCCTTTGTGCTGCGCCACATTCCTAAAGGAGTTCACGCCTGTCTCCATCAAGATGGCGAAGAAGCAAAGCCTTGCGCTTAATCCGACCAAGATCTCGGGCCAGTGCGGACGCCTCATGTGCTGCATCCAGTATGAATACGCCTGCTATACGCAACCCGGGGACAAGGATTTGGAATCGAAGGGTAAGGCCAGCGAGGAAGCCTTGAGCGACGAGGAAGGCGACGTTCTGAAGGATGACCCAAATGGGGGACTATCATAGGAATGGCTGAAAAGAAATTCTATCTCACCACCCCGATATACTATGTGAATGATGTGCCGCACATCGGACACGCGTATTGCACCATAGCGGCAGACGTGTGTGCCCGCTTCAAGAAAATGGACGGCTATCGCGTGTTCTTCGTCACAGGAACCGATGAACACGGCAACAAGATCGCACAATCGTCCCAGGAACGAGGCAAGAGCCCGAAGGAATGGGCCGACCTCGTCGTCGAGCGTTTCAGGGAAGCATGGAGAAGACTCAATATTGGCTATGACGTTTTGCTCCGCACCACCGATGAGCGACACGAGGCTGGAGTCAAGAAGTTCTTCGAAATCCTGAGAGATAACGGCTATATTTATCTTGGCGATTATGAGGGATGGTACTGCATCCCGGACGAGTCGTTCTGGACCGAGATTCAGCTTGTGGACGGCAAATGCCCGGATTGCGGAAGGCCGGTCGAGCGCGTCAAGGAGAAGAGCTACTTCTTCAAGTTGTCCGCGTTTCAGGAAAAACTGCTGGCGCATATAAAGGCGCATCCCGAGTTCATCGAGCCGGAGACCAGGCGCAACGAGGTGCTAAGCCGAATCCAGCAGGGCATCAACGACCTGAGCATCAGCCGGACGACCGTCAAATGGGGAGTGCCCGTTCCCGGCGACGAGGAGCATGTCATCTACGTCTGGTTTGACGCGCTGCTCAGCTATATGACGGCGTGTGGGTATGGCAGCGACGAGGACCTTTTCCGCTCCATCTGGCCGGCCGAGCTGCATCTCATCGGCAAGGAAATCCTGTGGTTCCACACGGTCATATGGCCTGCGATGCTCATGGGCGCCGGACTGCCGCTGCCCAGACAAGTGTTCGGGCATGGCTGGTGGACGGTCGAGGGTAAGAAGATGTCGAAATCGCTGGGGAACGTGGTGGACCCGATCGCGCTCGTCGAGAACTACGGCGCCGATACGGTCCGCTATTTTCTTCTGCGAGAGGGCGTGTTCGGAAAGGATGCCGATTTCTCCATGGCAGCCATGATCACGCGCATAAACAACGAGCTTGCGAACGATCTTGGCAATCTACTCAGCCGGACGCTTGGCATGCTCAAACGGTACAACGACAGCATTGTGCCTAAGGCCTCGCGGCCGGCCTCGATTGACGATGAACTCCGCAGGATGGCCGCCGGACTTCCGTCCAGAGCGAAGGAGCAGATGGAAAGGCTCCAGTTCAGCGCGGCGCTCGATGAGATATGGGCGTTCGTCCGAAGGTGCAACAAGTATGTCGAGGAGAATGCCCCCTGGGAATTGGCGAAACAGCCGGAGAAGAAGGCTCGGCTGGATACGGTGCTTTACAATCTACTCGAATCGCTGCGCATCATCACGATCCTGATTGCGCCGTTCATGCCTGAGGCCGCCCGGAAGATGTGGTCGCAGCTCGGACTCGACACGTTCGAGAACGTTACTTTCGAGCAGGCCGGTCAATGGGCTGTGATGCGGGAGGGCGCCGTGACCAGGCCGGGCGGATCTCTGTTCCCGAAAGTGAAGACATGATTGATACGCATGCACATCTGCAAATGCCCGACTTCGCCGAAGATTGGCCGAGCGTGCTCGAGAACTGCGAGCAGGCATCAATCGAGCACGTCGTCATAATCGGGTTCGATATCGAGTCAAGCCAGCGGGCCATCGCGATGGCCGAGCAAAGCGGTCGTTTCCTGGCCAGCGTGGGCGTGCATCCACATGATGCGGCGACGCTCGACGGCGCCGCCATCGAGGAACTCAGGCGGCTTGCACAGCATCCCAAAGTGGTCGCGATAGGCGAGACCGGCCTTGATTTTTATCGGAATCTGTCGCCGCGGCCGAAGCAGCGCGAGGCGTTTGAGGCCCAACTGGCGCTGGCCGAGGAACTGCGCCTTCCGATTATCGTGCACGACCGCGATGCTCACGGCCCCGTCTCCGAGACGTTATCCGGACGGGCGCAGAGACTTGTCGGCGGCGTATTGCACTGTTTCTCGGGTGACGATGAGTTGGCCCGCCAGGCCCTCGAATGGGGATTCTACATTTCGGTTGCGGGACCGGTGACATATCCGAATGCGCAGCCGCTTCGGGATGCGCTCTCACAGGTCCCAATCGAAAGGATTGTCGTGGAGACCGATGCGCCGTACCTAACTCCACAGCCGAAACGGGGTCGCCGCAACGAGCCTGCTTATGTTCGTTTTGTGGCCGAAGAACTCGCGCGCCTCAAAGGGCTTAGCGTCGAGGATGTGGACCGGATTACCACTCTCAACGCCGGACAGCTTTTCGGATTACCGATGAGCCAAAACGGAGACGTGGTCGTGTATCCAATACGCGACTCGCTGTACATTAATGTCACGGGCGCATGTACGAACGAATGCACGTTCTGCACCCGATTCAAAGGGCCGACCGTTAAGGGGCACAACCTCTCGCTTCGACGCGACCCGACCGCCGAGGAAATCATTCATGCGCTCGCTGCCGAGCAGAGGCGCCGCCCATATGGAGAAGTGGTCTTTTGCGGGCTCGGCGAGCCGTTTCTGCGGCTGGATGTGATGAAACAGGTGGCCCGACGCCTCAAGGAGCAAGGCCAGAAAGTGCGCGTCAATACGAACGGCCAGGCCAACCTGATCCATGGCCGCAACATCGTCCCCGAATTGAAAGGGCTTATCGATTCCATCTCGGTCAGCCTGAATAGTTCAGACGCGGAAAAGTACTACGACCTTTGCAGGCCCAGGTTCGGCCCCGAAACCTTTTCGGCGATAATCGAATTCATAAAGGAATGCAAGAAATACATTCCCGAGGTCACGGTCACCGCGCTCGACATTGACCCGGAGGAGCTCGAGGCCTGCCGCACATTGGCGCGCGAGGAGTTGGGAGTCGCCTTCAGGACGCGCCATTACAACGAAGTCGGATAGGCAGTGTAGGGGCGGCCCTGCGTGGCCGCCCGGGCGCCCACATAGGGGCGCCGCTACGACCGAAAACCGAATCACGACAGTCTCGATACGGAGAACCAGATGAGAAAAATGCGGATATTGAGCGGGATGCGGCCGAGCGGAAAACTTCATATCGGTCACCTGCTGGGAGCACTCAGCAACTGGAGACGTCTCCAGGAGGAAGGACATCAAACATACTACATGGTTGCCGACTGGCATGCGCTTACCACTGAGTACGAATTCTCCGAGACCATCGAATCGAACACGATGGAGATGGTCTATGATTGGCTGGCGGCAGGGATCGAACCCGAGAAGAGCGTTATCTTCGTCCAGTCGCACGTGAAGGAACACGCCGAACTGTATCTCCTCTTCTCCATGGTCACGCCGCTCGGCTGGCTCGAGCGTGTGCCCACATACAAAGAAGCCCTCGAGGAATACAAGGATACAGGCCGAATGATCGCCACCCACGGATTCCTTGGGTATCCACTGCTTCAGGCGGCCGACATTCTCGTCTACAAGGCCGACGCCGTTCCGGTCGGCCAGGACCAGCTCCCCCACCTGGAATTCGCGCGCGAACTGGCGAGGCGGTTCAACCATCTCTACAGCGAGGTGTTTCCTGAGCCTCAGTCGCTGCTCACCGAGACTCCGCTCATCCGCGGCACCGACGGCAGGAAAATGAGCAAGCGATACGGCAACGCGATTCTCCTTTCCGAATCCGAGGACGAGACGCGGCAGAAGCTCATGAAGATGCTCACCGACCCCGCCCGCAAGCGCAGGACCGACCCGGGCAATCCCGATATCTGCCCGGTGTTTGACCTTCAGAAGATATATGGGGCGAAGGAATGGGTTGATCGAGTCGACCGGGAATGCCGCACCGCCGAGATCGGATGCGTCGAGGACAAGGAAGCGCTCGTTGAATTCCTGAACGAGAGATTGCGTCCTCTCCGGGCCGCGCGGGCGGAAATCGCCTCGGACCCCGATCGTGTCAAGAAGATGCTTGCCGAGGGCGCAGCAAAGGCGCGGGCCATGGCGTCGGGGACCATGAAGGACGTTCGAAAGGCGATGCGGATATGACGTACAAGCTCAGACTCAGCAATTTCGAGGGGCCGCTCGACCTGCTTCTTCATCTCATCAAGGTGAACGAGGTCGACATCTACGACATCCCGATCTCAACGATTACCGATCAATACGTCGAGTACCTGGAGATGATGAAGGACCTGGACCTCGAGATCGCGAGCGAGTTCCTCGTCATGGCCGCCACTCTCATGGAGATAAAATCGCGCATGCTGCTTCCCACTCAGCCTGCCGACGAGGAAGCCGAGGAAGACCCGCGATTCGAACTGATCGAACAGATTCTCGAGTACAAGAAATACAAGGAACTCGCCGGAAGACTTGAGGAAAGGGCCAACAGGGAGGGCGAACATTTTCAGCGGGGACTCAAGGAGGAGGTCGATGCCGAGACGGGCGAGCCGCTGATCGAGGTCTCGCTCTTCGAGCTGCTCCAGGCGTTCAAGCGGGTGCTGGAATACGCGACGGAGGAATCGTTCCGGGAAATCACCCTTGAAGAGGTGAGCATCGAAGAGAAGATGGCGGAGATCAGGACGCTGTTGCGAAACAAGAATAATATGCTTCTGGATGAGATATTCGAGGGGAGACCCAAGACGAAGGCGGCGCTGATCTCAACATTCCTCGCGCTGCTTGAACTCATACGGCAGAAGGAACTGGCAGCCAGACAAAACAAGCTGTTCGGCGAAATCCGCATCTTTCTCCTGCCCAAGCAATAAGGGGGGCATCCAAGGTGAACACATGGGCGGATTTGGCGAGAGGGCTGATGGAACGGGTAACCAGATCCCTTGTTCCGGGCAAGACGGATGACGCAACCACCCTCGAGCGCGGCGCCACGGGTGAGGAGCATGCGGTTCGCGCGTTGAAGAAGGCGCGTTACAGAATTCTGGACCGGAACTTTCGCACGCCGGTCGGCGAGATCGACATCGTCGCCCAAGAGGGAGATTGCCTTGTGTTTGTGGAGGTGAGGACGCGCGCCTCGACCGACTACGGGCTTCCGCAGGAGACCGTCATCGAGCGCAAACAGAAGCGCCTCTCGAAGGCCGCGAAATGGTATCTGCAAAGGAACCGGCTCACTGATTCCGATTGCCGCTTTGACGTGGTGGCGGTCGTGATGGAGCATGACAAACACCCTCACATCGAGGTCATACGAAATGCCTTCAGGCCGAAAGACAATTGGTGACCGGAGAGTTCTGAATTCGCGGTACGCAATCACCATTCCATTCGAGGCGCTCAATGACAATATCGAGTTCCTCGTGCGGAACGACCTCGATGTCGAGGTGATGATGTACGACACCGCCTGGATACGCAGGGTCCCGCATGATGAGGTGAGCGCCATGGGCGAGCGTTTGGAGCGCGAAGGCATCGGCGTCAGCGTCCACGGCCCGCTCTTTGACCTCAATCCCGGGAGTCTGGACACCGTTATCCGTGACTACACCAAGTTCAACTTCATTCGCGCGCTTAATATCAGCGCCCTCCTGAAAGCCCGCATTGTCGTGTTTCATCTCGGTCTCAATCCGCTCATCCCCCAGGATTACCGCGATATCTGGCTCAAGAAAAGCATAAAGACCTGGAAGCCGGTGGTCAGTCATGCGCGCCGTTTGGGAATCACTATCGCAATCGAAAACATGTTTTTGAACGCGCCCTATTTCTTGCGGAAAGTGATCGAAACCGTGGATTCACCCATTATGCGCATATGTCTTGATGTCGGACACGTCAACGTCTACTCGGTCGTCCCACTCGAAGAATGGCTCGATGTCCTTGCCCGCTACATCGTGAAAATCCATATCAACGACAACGATGCCCGCAACGACCTGCACCTCGCATTCGGAGAAGGGAACATCGATTTCTTGAGGACTTACCGCTTACTGCACGAGCACAAGATCAATGCCCTCTTGACACTCGAAATGACGCCCGAAAAACTCCCCACTACTCTGGAATACATCAAAGTACACAAGCTCCGCCTGCCCGCTCAAGACTGAAACCCAAACGAATGCCATTGACCGGAATCCCCTCGACGGATATCATGTACTGGGACGCCGACAGATGCGAACCAGGATTTAAGAGGCTTTTCGATCAGTTTTCGGAAGAATATTCGCAAGGAACGACGCTATGCGGGTCTTGCTGGTGGAAGATTCCAAGCGGCTCCAGAGGTCCATCTCCATAGGGTTGAGGAGAGAGGGCTTTAAAGTCGATGCGACCAGCGACGGCAATGAGGGCCTCTGGTTTGCGGAATCTTTTGACTATGATGTCGTCATTCTCGATTTGATGTTGCCCGGACTGGATGGCCTCTCCATATTGCGGCAGCTTCGCCAGGAGCGCAGGCCTGCCAGCGTCCTGATTCTCTCAGCAAAGGATACTGTCGAGGACAGAGTGAAGGGGCTGGAGACGGGCGCGGACGACTATCTGGTGAAGCCGTTCGCCTTTGAGGAACTTCTCGCTCGGATCAGGGCGCTCATCCGCCGCCGATATGGCGCAAAGCAGGACATTATTTGCATTGGCGAACTTCAGATTGACACCGCCACACGGACGGTCAGTCATAGCGGCATGGTCGTCGAATTGCCGCCGCGCGAGTATAACCTCCTTGAGTACCTTGCCTTGCGGCGCGGCACGGTAGTAAGCCGCGCGGAGATTGAAGAACATATCTACGATGAACGTAGAGAGCCGATGAGCAACGTAGTCGACGCCGCCGTGTCGTCCCTGAGAAAAAGGCTTTGGGAAGTCGGAGAACTGTCGTTGATCAAGACGCGCCCCAAAGCTGGATACATTATCGAATAGCAGTGTGATTCAAATGCCCCTGAAACGTCGAAGCCTCAGAAGACAATTGCTGATTTATCTGTTCGCGAGCGCCGTCATCGTGTTCCTATTGACAGAACTGATTTTTATTGAGAAGAATCGCAGGTCGCTCGTGAAAATGCTGGACAAGAACGCCCAGGCTTATGCCCTGAACCTGGTCGCAATGATGCGGTCCGAGCCGGGGCGGACAATCGGGCTGGACTCATTCGACGACATGATAAGGGAGTTCGGCGACCACCGCATGAGCGTGTACTTCCTGATTCTCAGAGTCAGCGACAACGCTGAGATCGGACGGTCGGAATCAATGAGGAACGTGAGTCTTTCACTGCCAACGTCGTTGCGCGGACTTCCTCACGGCGTCGCTCATTCCTGGAACGCGAGAATCGATGGCCAGCGAGTCCGATTTGTCGCGTTGCGCGAGTCCGCTCAGACGTACACGGAGACGCAGGAAGGAAGATCCCTCAACGGCGACGAGTGTTTTTTCATTGTCGGGCTGAGTCAACGGTATATGTGGAAGCGGTTGCAGGAAACAATCGAGGTCACTGCGCCTGTACTGGGAATAGGATTGGCCGTGATGCTTCTTCTCAGTTGGATGGTGGTCCATCAAGGCCTCAAACCGATTCGCAAGCTCGAACGAGAGGTCAAGTCCATATCGTCGTCGAATCTGACGCCCGTTACTGTCCCTGAGATCAGGGAATTCGCGAACGCGGCGACAACACTGAACGCCATAATCGGCAAACTCAAGGAATCATTTGAGCGGGAACGCCGGTTCACTGCCAATGTGGCTCATGAGCTGCGCACTCGCATCAGTGAAATGCGTGCCCTGGCCGAAGTGGCATTGAGATATGAAGACAATTTGAATGAGCAAGATCGCAGGAATTATGAGGAAATTCTGGTTTCCGCCAAGGAGATGCAGGCAACTGTCATGAACCTGCTTACGCTTGCACGCTGTCATTCCGGCCAACTGAAACCACAGAAGGAGACCGTCGAGTTGCAGGCGCTCGTCGAGTCCGTCTGGAGGAAATGGGAAAAGGACGCATCTGCCAGAGGACTTGCAGTTCGCTGTGATGTCCCCGCAAACCTGCTGATCCTTACGGACAAGAACCTATTCGAGACCATTCTGCAGAACCTGTTTTCCAATGCCGTCAGCTACGCCGCCGAGCGGGGAACCGTCGAGTGGAAGGCGGATGCGCGCGGCGGTGAATTCTGCTTCTCCCTCTCGAATTCCGTTGAGAACCTGTCTGAAACCGACCTGCCCTATATGTTCGAACCATTCTGGCGAAAGGACAAGGCTCGCTCCTCCGACGAAAACCATTCCGGGTTGGGGCTTTCTTTGGTTCAATCCCTGACTGGAGTGCTCGGT
>CAZEBC010000095.1:12666-15038 GCA_964510165.1 uncultured bacterium | reverse complement strand
CCACTCTTGTCCAAAATAGCTTTTTGTTTTGGACAGCACTTTGAGGCCTGGAGCGTCCGAAAGGCTCAGTCCAAGCCAGCGGAACCGTAGGAAACCCTTATCTGACGGGCCTAAGAGCCTTCTGATTGACGAAAAGGCCCCAATGATGACCCTTGCGTATCTTGGACAGCATTTTACGGCGCTACCTGGAACCTCATTGCCAGACCGCCCAAAATCGTCGATAAAATAAGGGGGTTTTGTCGTCCAAGACCCATTTTCCGATTATCTTGGACAGCAGTGGGGTGACCCCTTTGTTTCATCTTCGCGTGGATTCGCGGTTGCCTTCTGTGTCATCTCCTTTGGTTGCCGCTGCGCCGCGCTGTGCGGCGGGCGCGATGAATCGCGCCCCTACAATCAGAGGCGGTTTGGCCGATTGGGGATTGCAGATTGTACGCGCTATGTCATAGGAAGCTCGAACAACTCGATTACGACGCCGTCAGGACCATGCATTGAGCTCGCCTTTGCGAGACCCGTTTGTTGTGGAGGACTGATGAATTCGACTCCCTTCGCGCTGAGCTCGCGGTACGCGCCTTCCACATCATCAACCACGAACGCGATGTGGTGAATTCCCTGGTCGTAGGGACGCATTCTTTTCGCGAGGTTTTCGCCCTTCGGATTTCTGAACTGGAGCAGGTTCAGGCGCGCCCCCTTTCCGGAAAACAACACATATCGCATCTTGATGTCCTTGACGCCGAGGACGGCCTCGATCGCGGGGTCCCCCTCCATTTCCATGTCCATCATCACTTCCAGACCCAGCAAACCGCAGTAGAACTTCAGAGCTTCCTCCATATCGCTCACGCTGATAGCGATGTGCTGCACTTCGCCGATTTTCATTGCTCTGTTCCTTTCTTCGCTGCGTCACGACTTCGGCGCATGGTCCAGCGGCGCTCCAGGCGGTATGAGCGGCTCCCTCTGCACGCTCTCGTTGAACGCCATGAGCATGGTCATCATATGGAAACCCACCCACGAGTGGAGATGTGGATAGTTGAGCGGCTTGCGCTCCTTCGGGTCAACGATAAGGTTCACCAGATTCGGGTTCGGGATCGGAAGCGCGGGGTCGGTATAGTAGCGTTGCCGCACCATGCTCGCCTTGAAATTGCGCCATTTGACCCCATAGAGCGTGGGACCGTTCCAGAAAAGGAATCCTTCCCGATTGGAGTTCTCCTGCTTGCCCTCGAAGAACGCTCGCTGGTCAACCCCGTCAATCACGCGGTCATTCGGTATCTCGCACCCTGCCCACTTCAGCAGCGTCGTGAACATGTCGGTGATGTGAACGATCTCGTTGCTCTGACGGTTCGCGGGAACCTTGCCGGGATACCGAATCAGGCATGGCGTGCGAAGCGAGCCTTCCATCCCCGTGAAATACGAGCCTTCAAAGAATCCCGCCGTGCCGCGCCACGGCTCAAGCTCCTCGGGGCCATTGTCGCCGGAGAAGACGACGATGGTATTGTCGGCGACTCCCAGTTGATCGAGGAAATCAAGCAACTCGCCAAAGTCCGAATCGAGTTCGAGCGTGGAATCGGCGTAATCGTCGTTGCCCGTCTTTCGCTTGAACTCATCGCGCGGGACGGTCGGCAGGTGCAGCATCGAGTGATTGAAGTAGAGGAAGAACGGCATGCCTGCCTCGACGCTCCGCCTGAGAAACGCCTTGGCGCGCTCCATGTACTCAAGGTCAATGTTGCGGCGGGCTTCGAGAGTGAGCTGCTTTACCGCCTGAATGCCTTCGCCTTTTCGGCCCTCAAGCACATATGACTTGGGGTCGCGCGCGGGATCGTACCACGGATCATCTGGCCAGAGGCACTCGTCGTAACTGCGGGGGATGCCGTACCACTCATCGAAGCCGTGGTCTATCGGCCAACGGCCCGCCTCGGCGCCTATGTGCCATTTTCCATATATCGCCGTCGCGTAACCGGCCTCAGACAAGATGTCGCCCATCGTGCGCTCCCATGCCACGATGCCGCCGCCGCTGCCCGAAAGAGCCACCGTATGCGTGCCGGACCGCACGGAATAGCGACCAGTCATGAGCGCCGAACGGGTGGGCGTACACTGTGCCTCGGGCGCGAAATTCAGCAGTTTCAGGCCTTCCGAAGCGAATTGGTCCAGGCGCCGCGTATCCACTCCTCGCAGGATTCCGCCGCCATAGCAGCCCAATTCGCCAAAGCCAAGATTATCAGACAGAAAGTAAACGATGTTGGGGCGGGCGGGTGATTGCATGTGCTTCTCTCCTCACTGAGTGCCATGGATTCTACAAGGTCAAACGCACTTTCTCTCCTTGCGCAGCAGAGCAATGAACTCATCGTCTGTCAGTCCTGCCTGATCAAGGATTCTGGACA
>CAZEBC010000095.1:0-12566 GCA_964510165.1 uncultured bacterium | reverse complement strand
CAAGAGCTTCGCGGGGTGTTATGGCGGGGATTTTCGGGCTCATGCAGCCCCTAAATGAACGCTGACCTTCTCTTTTACCGGTTCCAGCTCAATTTTCACATCTTCCGGTATCGGTTCACCGTCTTTGCGGAGACTCTCAAGATGGCACTGAATCGCTTCCATAGCCATGGAGCGCGCTTCCTCAAGGGTGCATCCTTCCGTGACCAGGCCCGGAAGGGCCGGAACCGTGACAGTGTAGCCACCCTCTTCAGTCGGCTCAAAAAGGACGGTATAAGAATATTGTCCCTTCAAAATCGCTCACCTCTTCATTGAAAAGGTTATCACCACTAACGATTACCTGTCAATGCGGTTGTCAGTTTCGTTACGCCCGTCCGTGGCAGCGCTTGAACTTCAGGCCGCTTCCGCATGGGCATGGATCGTTTCTCCCTGTCTTTTCGGTAGCGCGGGCTTGCGCAGCCTCCTGAGCATGCATCTGCATGATTTCCGCGGGCGCCCTCTTCTGCCGCAGCAGTTCCGCCATGATTCTCATCGGTCGGTCAATATGCGCGAAAAATGATTTGAAGCCGGCGCAGAGGTAATTGAGGCCCGGCTCGCCGTCGGGCGTTTTCGAGAGACGATTCTTCGGACATTCGCCGTGACAGGCCGACAGGAACTCGCACTCCCGGCAATAGCGAGGCAGTGTGTCTCGCTTGTCTTGCCCAAACCTGGTTTGCCTTGCGGAAGCCGCAAGTTCGGCCAGGGGCCGCTCCAGAATATTGCCCAAAAGATAGCCCGGCTCGACAAAATGGTCGCACGAATACAGGTCGCCGTTGTGTTCGAGGACCATTGCGAACCCGCAGGTCGGCGACGTCGTGCACAGGGCCGGCGGAGCGCCCACCCATGACGCAAGCGCGGCATCGAAATGATTCACGAACACCCGGCCGACGTCGCGTTTCATCCACTCGTCGAAAATGGCGTTTAGGAACCGGCCATACTGCTCCGGTTTGACCGAGCGGTCCGTCACCCTGGTTTTTTCAACAAACGCGGATTCCGCTTCGCGCTCAACAATCGGGATGAACTGGATAAACTGAGCGCCGACCTCGTCTCGGAAGAACTGGTACACCTCGATTGGATGCTGTGAATTGGCCGCGTTGACGGTGGCGAGGATGTTGAACTCCACCCCGTGCCGCCGCATTAACTGGGCGGCGCGCATGACCTTGTCGAAGACCGACCGGCCGCCCTTATCCTTTCGGTAGGCGTCATGCAGTTCCCGCGGTCCGTCAAGGCTGAGACCAATCAGGAAATTGTTTTCCCGGAAGAACTCACACCATGCGTCGTCAATGAGTACGCCGTTCGTCTGGAGCGTATTCTGGATAGTGGTTCCGGGTGTCTGATACTTTCTCGCGCACTCGATCGACTTCCGGAAGAAATCCAGACCCATCAGTGTCGGCTCGCCGCCCTGCCAGGCGATGATGACCTGAGGCGCGCTGTGCGTCTCGATTACCTGCCTTATATAGCTTTCAAGCACCTCATCGCTCATCCTGAAGTTGCTGCCGGGATAGAGGTCGGCCTTCTTCAGGAAAAAACAGTACTTGCATTCCAAATTGCACATGGCGCCGCAAGGCTTGGCCATGATATGAAAAGGTTGTTGAGCGCTGACGGACATGGAGTTTCTTTCTTCCAAGATTATAGACACATTCTCCATATAAAGTATATATCACCCCGCATGGCATTACCAATGCATTCTCCTTGCCGCGCTTTCGTTTGACTTCTTTGGTTTCTTGCGGATAGGCTGGTGGGGTCTTTGAACGAGTCGGTGAGTTCATACGCGAGCGTACAAGATGAGGTCAATCCTCAGGCGCTGCGTCTCCCCTCATCGAGCATCGCCAGATAATTATCGATGTTGAGGTATGATGCGATGCTGTTCCCGGCGCCAAGCGCAAACCTGCCGGTGGGGGCACACTTCTCAATGATTTCCCTTGTGCGTTTCCTTACTTCCTTCTCGGTCCCTCTTGCGAGCAGGTCCATATCCACGCCCCCGAGAAGCGCGATGCGATCTGAATAGCGCTCCACAGCCGTTTCGATCGGAACGACCGCATCCTGAAAGGAATGCCTCGCATCAATTCCTACATCCTCGATAAGGTCTTCCATAATGAGCTCAATATTCCCGCAACTATGCAGGAGAAAAGGCACGTTCTGAGCGTGCGCCGCTTCACTGATTCTCTTGTGCCACGGGAAAACATATTTCCTGAAATGTTTCGGAGACAGGAGCGGACCTGTGTTGAAGCCCAGGTCGTCCCCTACAAAAAGGGCGCCCACACCCTCCATTTGCACATATCTCTCGGTAACTGCAAGGAGGATGCTTCCCACCTTGTCAAACATCTCGCCAACAAGAGTCGGATCGTCAACAAGCAGATAGGACAGCCCTTCAAGTCCGGTCAGTTGGCTGACTCCCTCAAAGACGCCGGATATGCGCGGGATCATCATCATTCCGTCGGGCAAGCGCGAAGCCGCGTATTCCAGCACGGAGTAATCCACCATTTCGGGGGCGGGCCAGAACCTCTGCTCGAAATCGGCGCGATTCTTGACCACCGCCGTAGCTTCGGACATCCAGTTGCGCTCGCTGCTCTCCGATATCGCATAGCTTGCCCCGAAGTACACAAAGGGATACACATCAATGTAATCGTATCCCAGGACGTAGCGATATTCGATCTCATCATCAATCCTTTGACGCGCCTCGTCAGGATCATTGGTGAAATCCGAAACTGTTCGGCGGCCGAGTATCTGCTCCTTCACTGGCTGGTCGACGAGCAAATCCACAAGCGGCAGACGGTCGGGAAACGCTTCGCCCGTGATGACGTTGCGGAGCCGCGTGAAATCCGGCGATGGCTTTGGCAAGTCCGAAACTCTCATGTGCTCAATCCTTTCTTATGACATTGCGAAACGCTTTCCGCATCTTCATCATGACAGAGTCTTCCGGGCGACGATTCGTTGCATCATGAATTCCACAAACTCCCTCGACCTGACGTCTGTCGCCACCTTCACCCTATTCCATTCCTCGTTGTTATAACGGTTCACGACCGTGAGGCCCGAGGTGAGCTCGCCCTTCGTCTCGATGGTCACGTTCAGCATCATGGTGTCCAGGAATTCGAGCGTGAATAACGCGGAACAGGCGAGGGCATCGTGCATCGGGGTCTCGTTCTGGCCTATCACCTTCAGCCATACGTCCGTCATGGAATACAAAAGCTCAGTCGCCGGGGTGTTACAGCGCCCGATACGCTCCATATGTTCCGGCCGGAGCAGCGTGGGCATTGTTACATTGCAGCCGACCATAGTAATGGGAACCCCTGAGTCAAATACGATTCGCGCGGCTTCAGGGTCCGCCATGAAATTGTAGTCGATCGGCTTCTCGCCAAAAAGCCTCATTTCCCTCGGCCCATAGAATGGAGTCCCGCCCATAATAACAAACTCCTTGATGAGCGTCGCAAGCTCCGGCCTTCTGGAGAGCAGCTTGCCGAGGTTTGTCTGCGGACCAATGAGGACAACCTTGAGTTGGCGGGGGTATGCCTTCAGCAGCGACTCGATCATCTCCAACGCGGGCGTGTCGGAAAGCCGGAGCTTCTCGCCGCCGTCCAATATGCCCTGCCCCTCATGTCCCATCAGGAAGGCGGGACGCTCGGGATTCAAGGGGAAGCTCTCCCCGACGGCGACCGGCACGTCTGGCCTGCCCAACGCATTCAAGAGTTTCTTGACGATCCGGGCGCGCAACTCGGCGTCCGCCCAGACGGTTGTGACCGCTTCGATCTGAACCTCAGGAGAGTTTGCAAGAAACGCGACCGCGTATGCGTCATCCACGTCGGTTCCTATGTCCGTGTCCAGAATGATGCGTTCCGGCATCGTGGTTCCACCTCGTTTCTACTGCAAGACCCGAAAATCCGCTCATTTTCTCAGGAGAGTCATTGCGAGGAATCTCGCGAAAGCGGGATGACGAAGCAATCTCGATAGAGCGCCGCGACCAACTATGCCGGGGTTACTTCGGACGGAACTGCGTTCCTCCCTCGAAATGACCTGGGTTCAGGATACTCCGAGAAGCCCGCGCGCGACATCAACTGCCGCCGCCGCGTCCGCTCCATATCCGTCAGCCCCGATTTCATCCGCGTATTGCTTCGTAACCGGCGCTCCTCCGACCATGATCTTCACTTTCCCGGTGAGTCCCGCAGCATGCAACGCCGCTATGTTCTCCCTCAGGCGCGGCATCGTCGTCGAAAGAAGAGCGGACATCGCGAGAATCTGAACCCCTTCCTCCTTGGCGCCCTCGACGAATTTCTCCGCGGGGACGTCAATGCCCAAGTCGACCACTTTGAATCCCGCGCCTCTCAGCATCATGCCGACGAGGTTCTTGCCGATGTCGTGCAGGTCGCCTTTCACCGTGCCGAGGACGACCTTGCCGACCGGTTTGGCGCCCGTCTCCGCCAGTTTCGGCTCCAGGATGCTCAGGCCCGCATGCATGGCCCTCGCTGCGATCAGCACCTCCGGAATGTACATCTCATTGCGCCTGAATTTCACCCCAACCACGTCCATGCCAGCGATAAGCCCTTCCGCAAGGATTCGTTCCGGCGGGAGTCCTTCCTGAAGGGCTTGGGTCGTCAGTTTCTTCACCTCATTCATGTCCCCCTCTTGCAGGGCCTCGGAAAGCTTCCTCAGATCAGCCATCTTCCTTCCTCCTTTAAAGGCAACAGCGCCCCTGTATGCAGAAGCGGTTCGCGAACCGCCCTACAAGCGAACAATTCTGCGAATGCGAGTCTCCAGGAATTCCTTCACTCCAGCCTGCCGCCGCGGTATGCGCGGATGTATCCCATGCACATCTCATCGTTCCCCAGAAGCGCATTCGCCGATATGAGATTCGCCATCAAAGGCTTGTCAAGTGGATCAATGATAACGGCATCGAGCCCCGCCGCCATTGCCGCCACAAGAAACACGCGGTTGAGCAACTTCCTCGCGGGCAGCCCGAAAGACACATTGCTGAGGCCGCAAATCGCGTGAATGCCCGGATACCTCTCCTTGATCTCCCTGATAACCCGGAGCGCCACGGATCCGCTCCTCTGATCGGTGCTCACAGCCATGACGAGAGGATCGACGTAGATGTCCCCCGGCGCAATACCATCCGAAAGCAACGAATCGACAAGCTTGCACCCGACCTTAAGCTTGTCCTCAAGCTCTGTGGGAATCCCACCGTCGTCCAGACAGAGAGCCACAATCCGGCAACTATACTCTCGCGCCAGCGGAAGCATGGCCGAGTAGCTTTCCTTTTCGGCGGTTATCGAGTTTATCATCGCTCCCTTGCCGCAAATCTGAAGCGCATCGGCTATGACGCGCGGGTCGGTGCTGTCCAGGCACAGAGGAGCGCCAACCTCGGAACGGATGGTCTCGACGATCCATCGCAGATACGTCCTCTCCTCTTCGGCGTACGTGCCGGCGTTGACGTCAAGCAGGTGCGCCCCCGCTTCCATCTGCCGCGTCGCCTCAGAGAGTATGAACTCCTTGTTCCGCGCCCTCGTCGCCTCGGCAACCTCTCTTCTGCTTGTATTGATGCGTTCTCCGACAATGAGCATGAGGCCTCCACAAATTTGTTAGCACATACTAACACACTAGGCATCGTTTGTCAAGCACTCTTTTTGGAACTATCCCGAAAATCCGGCGCAACTTGACATCCGCTGTCTAGAAGTATTAAAGTATTCACTAACCAGGGACGAATATAATAGTAGTTACTTAAGACTTGCAAGTGGAGATTCGACCACTATGACAGGCGTGCCTAAACACTCGCAACGCAAGCGAAAGCCTTACCGGGTCAAGTCCGAAAACCGCAGGATGGAAATCCTCGAGGCCGCCCTCAAGGTGTTTGTTGAGGAGAACTATCAGGGCGCAACCACCGCGAGAATCGCGGAAGCCGCGGGCATCACCGAACCAGTGATTTACATGCACTTCAGAAGCAAGAAGGAGTTGTTCCTCGAGGTCATCAGGAAAAGCAGGGAGGACCTGCTGAGCTGGACCCAAAAAGTGCTCGAGGAGAACGAAGACCCCATCAGGCGATACCAGATTTTCACGGACATGTTCAAGTATTACACGACGGAGTTCAACCGTGACGCGGCCCTCATCTGGGCTGTCGCCGCGACGGTGAACGATCCGGAAGTTAGAGCGGAGATACGCCGGGCGGACGAAGTGTTCATTAAGCAACTGACCGACGACATCAAGAAAGCTATCGAGGACCGCAAGATCAGTTCGCGACACTCCCCTGACGTGATGGCGAGAATCATCCATGGCATCAACTCACACCTGTCATGGCTCATGCTCGTTGGAGACGTGCGCGGACAGGATTGGATATACGAGGGCATCAAACACTTCATCGGCGATGTCCTGAAGGTTGAGTGAAGGCCGCGATCGTATACACATCTTGAACAGCTTATGGATTGACCCAGGAGACCTCTCATGAATCCATGGCTACAACAGCTACTGGACCTGTATATCGCTCCCACGCCGACGCCAGCCGGCATGACAAGTCGCGAGATCGTCAGGCGGGCTATCAAATTCGACAGCCCGCCCCGCATACCTTACAGCTTCCTCATTCCCCTCGCAAGTGATTTCTTCGAGGTCGCCGCACTGCCTCCGTTTCTGGACGCAGCCGATGCCGAGGGCGATAACCCCGTCGAGATTCTGGCAAATGAAAAGAAGAAAAAGCAAATGGCGAGAGGCAGCAGATACTACGATGAATGGGGTGTTGGACAGGAAGTCACGGGCAGAACATGGGACCACGCCTTTGACCATCCGCTCAGGGACCTCTCCAAACTCGACGCTTGCAAGTTTCCCGACCTTGCCTCACCCGATAGATTCGACCGGCTCCAGCCATACGTCGAGAAGGCCCGCGAGGCCGGCAAATACATAGTCGCGTTTGACCCGGTCATGATGTTTGAACGCATGCGCGCGCTGCTTGGCTTCGAGGAACTCATGGTCGCTCCCTACACTCAGCCCGAGGGATTGCAGGCGCTGCTGGAGCGCCTTTCCACGCTGATAATCTCGATCATCAAGCAATGGGCGAGAATAGGCGGAGTTGACGCCTACATGACTTGGGAAGACTGGGGCTTGCAAACGACACTCCAAATGAACCCAAAGATTTTCCGGCGGTTCTACAAGCCTTGGTACGCACGGATTGTGCAGACCGCTCACGAACACGGCATGCACTACATATGGCACAACTGCGGCCAGATTCTCGACATCATTCCGGACATGATCGAGATCGGCGTGGACGTCGCGCAACTGGACCAACCGCGTCTCATGGGTTATCGCGAACTCGCAGATAGATTCGGCGGAAGGATCTGCTTCTGGAACACCCTCGACATCCAGTGGTCCACCACGGCGAATCCCTCCGACGATGATATTAGGAGAGAAGTCGGCGAAATGGTTAGAACCCTCAATCAATTCAATGGCGGACTCATGGCCCGTCACTATCCCGACCCCGACGACATAAACCTTTCACCCGAACGTCATATGGTCATCTACGAGGCGTTCATGGAGAACGGATGCAGTTTGTGAATAGCTGACCTTATTATTCCCAGCAAAGGAGAGGTTGCAGATGGACAACTACACCCCTAAAGCCCGCGTTCTGGCAGCCCTCAACTTCGAGCAGACCGACATCGTGCCATATGACGTTATCCTCGAGCCGGAAGTCGAAGACAAGCTGACCGAATATTATGGCAGCTGCGAATGGGAAAAAAGGATTCAGCCGCACATGACGCTCGTAAGCTACCCTGTCATGGGTCTGCCTGAATTGCTCGATGACCGGCGCGTAAGGGATGAGTATGGCTGCGTATGGGATTTCTCTGCGCGGCCACTTCATCTCGTCAGCTCTCCTCTGAAGGAACCCAGCCTCTACGGTTATGATTTCGATGCGGTCCAGAAGACCGTCCTCAATTCACTTGACAAGGGCAGCGCCGATCTCATCATCAACGAGAACCCTCACAAATTCATCCTCGGCCAGCTCAACTTCGGCCTGTGGGAACGCTCATGGACGCTTCGCGGCTTCGAGAACGCGCTCATGGACACCGTGCTCAACACCGCCTTCTACGAGGAACTACTAGACCGAATTCTTGAGATGCACCTCGCGATGGTTGATAAACTCTGCCAACTCCCGATAGACGGCGTCTTCTTCGGGGACGACTGGGGCGACCAACGCGGCGTCATCATCGGCCCCGAACGCTGGCGAAAGCTCTTCAAGCCGCGTACCCAAAGACTTTACGAGCGCGCCCATCAGCACGGCAAGTGGGCCATCACGCACTGCTGCGGCAACGTGTTCGAGATCATTCCCGATATGATCGACATGGGGCTCGATGTGCTCGAATCGCTCCAGCCTGAGGCGATGGATGTGTATGAGATCAAGCGTCGCTATGGAAACAACCTGCGTCTGTGGGGCGGCCTCGGTACCCAGCAGACACTCCCGTTCGGCTCTCCGCAAGAGGTCCGAAACGAAATCCGACGCCTTATCCGTGAGATGGGAAAAGGCGGCGGATACATCCTCGCTCCAGCAAAACCGCTCATGCCAGAGGTCCCGACCGAAAACGCGGTCGCTGTCATCGAGGAGTTCGCGCAGAGAACATGAATTGCTCTCAAGAGGCCGCCCCCTCGCTCAAGAAAGCCCACATTTGTCGGGCGCCAATGGATTCTGGGGACGCCGGGAAGATATAATGTCTCCTCGGAAGCCAAAGTGGGAGCGTGCAACCATGAACGATTTGATTGCCGAATGTCCTGCTCTCAAACCTGTGCGTGAGGAAATATTGCTTATTTCCGGATACCTCTGGGAAAAGGGCTGGGCCGAACGCAACGCAGGGAATCTGTCGGTCGATATCACGGAACTTGTTTCTGATGCCGTAATGGCGCGTCCGCGCGCAATCCCGCGAGCGCTCCCATACAACTATCCCGTTCTCTCGAATCGCTATTTTCTTGTCACAGGCTCGGGACGAAGATTTAGAGACATCGCGCGCGACCCCGCCGGTAACCTGTGCATATTGCAGATATCTGAAAACGGCTCGGCATATCAGATCGTCTGGGGCGGCGCTTCATCCCCGAATTTCAAACCAACCTCCGAGTTCCCCACACATCTGAGGCTCCACGAGTATCTCCGCGAGAGCGGCTCAGCCGAAAAGGTTGTCCTGCACACGCACCCTACCGAACTGATAGTCCTCACGCATCTGCCTGAATATCGGGACGAGGGCTCTCTCAATCGTGCGTTGTGGTGCGTGCATCCTGAAGTCAAGGTCAACCTGCCGCGTGGCGTCGGCTTCGTGCCATATGCGATGCCCGGCTCCGAATCGCTGGCGCGCGCAACCGTGGATGGCTTCCGCCGAGGGTGCTCGGTGGTCCTGTGGGAAATACATGGATGCGTCGCAAAGGCCGAAAACCCCGCCGTGGCGTTCGATTTGATTGACATCGTGAATAAGGCCGCGTCCGTCATTCTCAAGTGCCGCAACGTGGGCCATGCCCCGACGGGCCTCAGCAAAGAGCAGCTTGATGAGTTGGCGCGCGCGTTCAATCTGGGAGAATAGACACAGCGGCGCCAAAGGTTATTTGGGGACACCATGCCGCATGGTGTCCCCAAATAACCGGCCACAAACATCAAGGCGAGTAGTCTCAAGTGAATTCATCCGCTTTTCTTGCGTTTGATTTGGGAGCGTCGGGCGGACGCGGCATCCTCGGGGAATTGCGGGATGACAAGCTTTCCATTCGCGAGGTTTCTCGCTTTCCCAACGGCACGCTCTCGGTTCATGGGCATCTCCACTGGAATATCTTCAACCTCTTCGAGCGGATTAAGGAAGGCCTCCATACTTGCGCGCGCGAGCGCGTCCCCGACAGCGTCGGAATCGACACGTGGGGAGTTGATTTCGGACTCCTCGCGCGGGACGGCAGTATACTCGGCCTGCCGTTCGCCTACCGCGACAGCCGAACCGACGGCGCGATGGAATCCTTCTTCAAGAAGGTCCCCCGCGAGCGCGTGTATGAGTTGACGGGCATTCAGTTTCTTCCGCTGAACACGTTGTTCCAACTTGAAGCGATGGTTCGCGACAAATCTCCCCTGCTGGAGGTCGCCAGCGACCTCTTATTCATCCCCGACCTGCTCAACTACCTCTTGACCGGTGTAAAGAAGACCGAGTTTACCTTCGCCACCACCTCGCAACTCTATAATCCAATCAAGCGAGTCTGGGAGAATGAACTCCTTTCGGCGCTGGAATTACCCATGTCATTGATGCAGGATATCGTTCCGCCAGGGTGCGTCATTGGAAGAATATCCCAGGACGTCTCACGACACGCTGGCATTCCCGAGCTTCCCGTGATTGCGGTCGCCACGCATGACACAGGTTCGGCTGTGGCGGCGATCCCGGCGGAGGGAGAGGATTGGGCCTACATCAGCTCCGGCACATGGTCCCTCATGGGAATCGAAACGAAGGCCCCGATCATAACCCCTGAATCCATGAAGTTGAATTTCACGAATGAGGGCGGCGTTGGGCAAACATTCAGGTTCTTGAAGAACATCGCAGGGCTGTGGCTGCTCCAGGAATGCCGAAGGGCTTGGGAGCGAGAAAAGGCTCTGGGCTATGACGAACTGCTTGAGTCCGCGCAAGCCGCAAAACCATTTCCGGCCCTGATTGATCCCGATTGGCCTGAGTTCCTGAATCCGCCCGATATGCCTGACGCAATACGCAGAGCCTGCAACAGGACCGCCCAAAAGCCGCCCGCATCCTGGAGCGAAATCGTGCGATGCATCCTCGAGAGCCTCGCGCTCAAGTACCGGCTTGTGCTGGACCAGTTGCGGCGGATATCCCCTCTCCCAATAAACCGAATCCATGTGATTGGCGGAGGCGCAAGGAATCAGCTCTTGTGCCAATTCACGGCGGACGCAACTGGCGTCCCCGTCATTGCAGGCCCCGTCGAGGCTACCGCTATCGGAAACATCATGGCGCAGGCGCTCTCGCACGGGCGCGTCCCTTCGTTCGATGAGATGCGTGATGTTATCAGACGGTCGTTCGATGTGATAACATACATACCCAACCGGACGCCCCAATGGAATGAGGCCTATGACCGTTTTTGCGATATGCTCGGAAAACAGGGGTCACTCCTTGAAATCTGACACGCCTTGTCAAATTTCAAGGTCTGACCCCCACTCGGCAAAGGGACCCACTCATGACCGCCTCAAACATTGAAAAAGCTTACCAAATGGCCCGCACCAGATACGGAGAGCTTGGGGTTGATACGGACAAGGCGCTCCAGGCTTTCGAAGGCGTCTCCCTCTCGATTCACTGCTGGCAGGGCGACGACGTCGGCGGCTTCGAGAAGCCGGACGCGCGTCTCGACGGCGGCGGCATCCAGGTCACGGGGAGTTATCCCGGCAAGGCGGGGACCATCGCCGAACTGCGCATGGACCTCGATAAGGTGTATTCTCTCATTCCCGGCAAACATCGGCTGAGCCTTCACGCCAGCTACGGCGAGTTCGGACGCCGCTCCGTGAACCGAAACGAAATCGAGCCGAGACACTACACGGGCTGGATTAATTGGGCAAAGAGACGGGGGCTGAAACTCGATTTTAACGCCACCTGTTTTTCGCATCCCAAGGCTGATTCCGGCTTCACGCTCAGCAGCAAAGACAAGGAAATCCGAAAATTCTGGATCGAGCACGTCAAGAGATGCAGATACATCAGCGACTTTATCGGCGGCAAGCTGACGAGTCCCTGCATCCATAACCTTTGGATACCCGACGGCTCAAAGGACATTCCCATTGACCGTTGGGCGCACAGAGAAATCCTGAAGGAGTCTCTCGATGAAATCTTCTCGGTCGAGTACGACCCCTCACGGATGAAAGACGCGCTCGAAAGCAAATTGTTCGGGATCGGCAGCGAGGCCTTCGTCGTCGGCTCCCACGAGTTTTATATGGGATACGCTCTGACGAAGGGCAAGATGATTTGTCTCGACATGGGACACTTTCATCCAACGGAATCGGTTGCCGATAAGATATCGGCAATCTTGCAGTTCTCTCCCGAAATACTGCTCCACATCACCCGGGGACTCAGGTGGGACAGCGATCACGTTGTCACGTTGAATGACGAAACCAGGAACCTCGCTGAGGAAATCGTCCGCAGCGGCGCGCTCGACCGCGTGCATTTCGGGCTGGATTTCTTCGATGCGAGCATCAACCGGATCGGCGCCTGGGTGGTCGGCGCGCGCGCTGCCCTGAAAGCAATCCTGTACGCCCTCCTGGAACCGAGGCGAAGACTCCTCAGGTTGGAGGAAACAGGCGATAACTTCGGCCGATTGGCGCTCCTGGAGGAACTCAAGGGCATGCCGTTCGGCGCCGTCTGGGACTATTACTGCCTCAAAATGAATGTCCCTCCGCGCGAATTATGGATCGATCAAGTCAGAAAATATGAGGCCGAGGTCACGAGCAAACGTTCATAGGGGTCAGACCTTGACATGTGACAAAGCGTGTCAAATGTCAAGGTCTGACCCCTGAAAGGAGACACCATGGCGAAAGCGACGAAACTTCCGGC
>CAZEBC010000094.1:0-15126 GCA_964510165.1 uncultured bacterium | reverse complement strand
GAAAAAGACCTCTCCGTGGTCATCCCCGCATATAATGAAGCCGAGCGAATCGGAATCACAATCGAGAAGGTCTCGACTTACCTGAAATCGCGCGGGCTGGATTATGAGATAATTGTGGTCAGCGACGGAAGTTCGGATTCGACGGATACCATTGTCGAAAGCTATGCACGCAAGAATGGGCGCGTACACCTTGTGAGTTACATGCCCAATCGCGGCAAGGGTTTCGCCGTCAGGGCGGGAATGCTGCGAGCCCGAGCGAAGGATGTCCTGTTCTCTGATGCCGACCTGGCAACCCCGATCGAGGAGATGGAAGTCCTGGAAAAGGCCGCCCAAGGCGGAAGCTCGATCCTGGTAGGCTCAAGAGCGCTAAGGGATTCAACCATAATCGGTTGGAGACCGTGGTATCGCGAGTTGAGCGGAGTAATCTTTAATCGCCTGGTTCGTCTGTTGGCGGTGCCGCAGATCAAAGACACTCAGTGCGGATTCAAGCTGTTTCGAGACGGAGCGGCTCACAGAATATTTTCAATCGCCAGAGTAGATGGCTTCGCATTCGATGTCGAAGCCCTCTTCCTGGCCCGCAAATTGGGATACAGCATCGCCGAGGTCGGAGTGAGTTGGAACAACTCGCCGCTGACAAAAGTCAGCGTGTTCAAGCACACGCTCCCCATGCTGGTTGAACTCCTCAAAGTGCGTGTAAATGACTGGAAGAAACGTTATGAGTTTACTCCCACACACGATTGAGCCGCGCCCCTGCAAGCTCTGCGCTCATCAAGGGTCCGAGTATCTCTATCCTGAATTCGGAATGATCCGCTGTAGAGAGTGCGGCCTGGTGTGGACTCCGGAACTTCCTGACGCAGAATATCTTAAACGGGTGTATTCGGAGAGCTACTTCAAGAGTTCCGATTCCGGAGCGCTCGGATACGACGATTATGCCGCAGATCGAATGAAAATCTCCAGAACATTCCATAAACGGCTGGCGGAGATAGAGAAGTGGACTGGAAGTCGAGGCCGTCTGCTTGATGTGGGCTGTGCCATGGGGTTTTCCCTGGACGTGGCCAGACAGCGCGGATGGGAGGCAGTGGGCGTCGAGATCTCAGAATACGCCTGTGATTACGCCCGACGGAATCTGGGTATCGATGTAATCTGTGGCTCGATTGGAGAAGTAGGGTTGAAAGACAATAGCTTTGACGTGATTACAATGTGGGATTACATCGAACACAATCCTGATCCGGTCAATGAGATAACCCGTGCAAACCGTCTGCTGAAGGATGGAGGCCTGCTGGCGCTGACCACGCCCGACATTCGCAGCCTTCCCGCTCGCATCTGGCGGACTCGCTGGATGGGTATCAAGCAGGGCGAACACCTGTATTATTTCTCACCCCATACGCTCCGGCGGCTTCTCGTCACCTGTGGGTTCGAGACCATCCACATGAAACACGTGGGCAAGTACGTCGATGTGGGATTCTTCATCAGAAGAACCGGACTGTACAGTTCCGGAATGGAAAGGGCATTATCCAAGGCTGCACAGGCGCTCAACATAGCCGAACGCGTGCTGTACATCAACCCTCACGACATCCTCCTTGTGTATGGCAGAAAAAAACATACAGTTGCTTGATATCTTTTTCTTCGCGCGACTACATGTATCCGGAGCGCTATGACCGACCCGGACGCACCCACAACGAAGTTCCGCCGTTTCGTCTTCCCTGCTCTGCTCGTGGTTCTGGTTCTCCTTTTGTTCCGGGATGTCATAAGCCACGGATTCAACTCCGACGACTATCTCGTAGTCTATCATGCGCTGTATCAATCCCCTCAAGACGTCAAGGTCGCCCTGACAAGCTTCGCGGAGCCCACATGGGGTCTTTACTACCGGCCGCTCATCAAGATGTTCTTCGAAATGCTCGCCAGGCTCTTCGGAGCATGGCCGCGCGGTTATCACGCCGTGAGCATCGGGTCTTATGCAGTGTTGTGCTTGCAAGTGTACTTCCTTACGCAGCTACTCTGCAGGCAGACGTCAATAGCTGTGTCTTCAACGCTGGTCTTCATGGCCGCAAGCGTGCATTCCGAAGCACTGTTCTGGATTTCGAGCCTCAACGGCGTCGTCGAGAACGTCCTCTCGTTAGCCGCGCTCATTTGCTTCATCCAATGGAAGAAAACAGCCTCCAGACAGTATTATTGGCTTGCCCTGTTCTTGTTCGTGTGTGCCCTCTTCACCAAGGAATCCGCTATTTCTCTCCCGATTGTGCTGGCCGCTTACGATTTTCTCCTCGTGAACAGGCCGACGGGGATGCGTGCGCTCAAGAATACCGTCAGGAGCTGTTGGTCGTTTGCATTGGCTGGCGCTCTTTTTGTCATGTTAAGGGCTCTGGTCATGAGACAGGCCGACCTTCCGCCGCCCCTTACATCCTTCGGGCCGCGCGCTATGTTCGACGGAATATGCTACTCATTGATTATGACTCTCTCCCCCATCGACTGGGCGCTCTCCCTGCACTGGTTTGACGAATTCAACAAGGCGGGAACCGTCTTCTTTCTGATCTCAATCATCCTCCTTCTCGCATGCGCGATCCTGCCGCTCCTCCTGGGGCGACTTAGACTCGCCTTCTTGTTGGCCTGGATTGTCGCCGGCTCGGCCCCCGTTTTGGCCCTTGGCCTTGTGCCTTCCGAACGGCACGTGGTATTTAGCTCAGCGGGAGCGGCCATTCTCGTCGGTCTCGCGCTGTCGAAACCAGCGAAGCGGCTGCACAGAACGGGCGCCGCGCCGGCTATTGTCGCGGTGGCCCTCGCCGTCTTATTTTCCAGCGCCAGCCTGTATTTCCTGAAACAAAGACAAACCATCTGGAAAACGGCTTCAAAGACCGCCGCCCATCTCATTAGCCAGACAATCACCGCCTTTCCGGCGCCCCCGAATACGACATTCTTTTACCTGAACGTTCCAGACACGATGGACGGCGCGTTCGTGTTCAGGTTCGAAAATCTCGAGTATGGCCTCAAGCTGGCCTACGGAAACGATTCAATCGAAGTCGTGCGAGTTGTGTCGCTTGATCGCATTCCCCCAAATGCGCTCGCAACCTCCCAATCCGCATACTTCAATATCGCTGCAAAAGGAGGAAACATTTTCGTGCCGAAGGAATCTCTCAATGAAGAGCTGACCGCCCGGTGGGAACAAATTAAGGCATACGGCATTCTTGACAAGAATCCCCGCTATTCAAACGAATGGAAGCGGTACGAGGCCTCGCCATTTTTCTCTTACACAGGCGAGGGACTTCTATTGATGCCGCCGTACCGGTTGAGGTTCATCCTGGACGAATTATACTCGCTCGTCTAATTCAGCCTCGCGCGCGTGTCGCGCATTCGCAAACGAATTTCAGCCGTATCGACTCCAAGGGAATCCAGCCGGTTCAAGTCCCGTTCCGCCTCTGCATAGTTTCCCATCTGAATCAACACTCGAGCTCTGTCAGTGAGGGCCGGCGCCAGGTCCGATTGAATATCCAGCGCGCGATTGAGATGCTCGAGAGCCCGCTCAAGTTCTCCGCGCTCAAGATAGATTCGGCCAAGGTCCCCGTATGACGCGGCCCGACCCGGGTCCAGCCTGATTACCTCATCATGCTCGCTAATCGCCTCGTCATACCGCTTGAGATGATGATACACAAGCGCAAGGTTGACGTGGGTCGCCAGGAATTCCGGATGGCTGTCTCGCGCCTGCTCAAGCGCCTGCGCCGCCTGATGGAACCATCCCTTCCTGATGTAAGCGACCCCGAGATTGTACAGTATGCGGTAATGCCCGGGAGACAGCGCGAGCGCCTGCCGATACATCTCAATTGCGGCGTCGGGATCACCCGCCTCGATATATGTCGCTCCAATGGCCAGCCTCGCCTCGATGCTGGCGGGATTGAGTTTCAACGTCCTCCTGAACAACGTCGCGGTATCCCGCCAGTCCGTGTTTCGTCGAATCGTTCCCACTGAGAACAAAAGGATAACAGCGATTATCGGGACCAGCGCCAGGTTGCCCATGTTTCGATTCCTACGCGCAACGCCCACCAGCGACTCAGCCAGCAACGCGGCAAACCCGATTGATGGCACGTGCATATAGCGATCCGACATCATTGCCGCCGCCGGCACAATATTCGACGTGGGCAGAAACGTTATCAGGCCCCACCCTATCGAAAACGCTACCCATCGCCGGCCGAGCATGTACCACGCGACGCCAAGGACAAACAGAGCCGTCAGGAACAACGACGCCAGCAGGAATCGCGGATCGGTCACCTCGGACACCCGCGTTACCTCGTAATGCGTGTTTTGCCGGTATGGGACGGCAAGCAAGGCAAGATAACGGCAACCCACCAACGGCATGCTGAGCCAGATGTCTCGAATCTCAGCCGCCTCGGCCTGACCGACTGAGGCCAGCGCGTCCCCATGCGCGGTCTTCGCGCCGGGCCTGTCGCCCTCCGCAAAATTAAGCGCAACCACCACGACCACAACGGCCAGGTGCGGAAGCAGACGGATGCCCTTGCGCTTCCATCCGGCAAAGTCCGGCCAGCCGTCTCGACATATCTCCAAAAGAATAATGCAGAACGGCAGCGTCACCGCAGTTATCTTGGACAGCAAGGCCAAGCCCGTCGCTATCAACGAGCCAACATAGGGAAGGGCCTTTCCGCTCCATTCGGCTCGCTCATACCACAGAACGCCCAGGAGGAAGAACACAAGAGAAAGAACGTCCTTCCGAGCCGACAGCCACGTCACGCTCTCCACATGAATCGGATGAACTGCGAAGATGGCCGCCGCAATGAAGGCGGCAGCGCTTGATATGACCTGCCGAAGCATGAGCCACACACAGACCACCGTAACTGCATGCAACCCGACATTTGTAACATGATAGCCGACCGGGCACAGCTTCCAGACGGCGTAATCAATCGCATACGACAGCGTCCTGATTGGCTGATAGTTGCCCCTCATCTTCGGCGTGAACATCCGGGCCAGATTATCGGACGACAGGCTCCGAATCTGCTCGTTGTTTACGATGAGGTTGGGGTCATCATATCCCACGAAATCATTTTTGAGTGAGTTCGCAAACACGAGAACAGCCAGCAAACCGAGCATCAGCGCCGCCGCACCCGGCCTCTGCAGAAACCCTCGTCTGATGGTCAAGCCGTCGTCCACGCAGACGCCTCACTCCTGTGCCAACACTTCTTCAACAAGGTCCAACCACTGCCCTTCAAACCGCTCGATAGTGAGCTCCCTTGCGAATCGGTAACCGTCTTCCCCCATCGCGTCTCTCTTGCCAATGGCTGCTTCCACCAGGGCCGGAAGTTCGGAGATGTCCCGGCAGATATACTGCTTCCCGCCCTCGAGAAGTTCCGCCATCCCCCCCGACCCCGACCCTATCACGGGCGTCTTGCAGAGCATCGCCTCGTGGGCTGTCCTGCACCAGCCCTCCCGAAATTTCGACATGGTAACTACCACAGAGGATGTCTTGAGGAGCAGACAATAGTCTCGGTATGATAAATCGAAATTCGGACAAGGCAATGTGATCTCCGGCGTGCCGCTGGTGACAAGCATGTAACCCCGGCCCTTCAGCACTTCATGTACCTCCACCACTCCCTTGTTCTTCCGGCAGTTCCCGATATACACCACGGGCACGCCCGTCAGTGAATGCTTTTCTTTGAACGCTTCTATTTCGTCCCTCTCGAATCGAAAATTGGCCGGATTCATTCCGCTTCGTATCACACGCGCGTCAGTAACGCCCAATCCCCGAAGGTAATCCCTCCAGAACTCCGCGATCGCGACAACACGGTCACATCTGCCGAGGTTTCGGAAAAACAGACTGGCCAATAGCCTGCCAAGTATATCGCTCTCCGGCCCCTCCGTGTACATATGCAGAAAGAGGGCGATGTTCTTCCCAGGGTTGCTTCTCAAACTCATCCCCGCGACCGGATAGAAATCGCGTATCCAGACGCCCTTTGCTGCCTTTACCTTCCTGATCGCTTGCATGCGCCTGAGCCTGGCCGAGGGAATGTATTTGCTCTCGCCCGATATATTGAACACCTCCACATCGTATCGCTTTTCAAGAGCTCGACGGAGATCGTCGCGATAGGCTTGCCCGCCCGTCACATAGTTGCCTGATTCGAAAATTCCGATGGAGATCTTCTCTCCAGTCCAATTCATCTTCCCTCGCACCGCTCCCTTGACGCCTTGATTCGCCCCCATCAGGAATATTACAATAGCTTATGAGGATCGCCCGAACTTATTCCGTCCGAGCATATACATGATACCAGAAAAGGCTCGCCAAGTTCATCAGGGAAGAGAGAACTCCTCTTGAGAATCCTGCTCATTACAATCGAAGATGTTGACGGGTCGCGCGGCTCATCAACGCACATCCGCGAAAAGGTCGGCGCTTTCAGACAGCGTGGACACAAGGTAATCGTGCTCGGCGGATCCAAGGGAACTCTGGATCTCGGCGAATTCAATAGCATTGGGTCCTGCCGAGGCAAAAACGGCGCTGTCAGCTATCCCCGTCTCCTCAAAGCGATGCAAAGGCTGATTCGCGCCATTCCGAAGTATGCGGGTAACGCCGATATCATATACGCCATGGGGCCGATCGCGACCTTTGCAGCCGTCATAACGAAACCCCTCCATCGCACCATGATCCTGTCCGAGATCACTTCCCTCGAAAACGAGGAGGCAAGGCTCAAAGGCGGCCTGTCCGCCGCGTTCTCCCGCCGCGCCTTCGGATTGCTCCAGCGCATTGACGCCCGCTTCTCAGACAGAATAGCGGTCATTACCGACCGCGTTAAGCGCTATTACCAGGAAAACTACAACGTCCCCGAAAATAGCATTATGGTGCTCGGCGTAACTGCAGACCCCGAAAAATTTCGGCCTGTCTCAGCACCGGAATCCCTGACTCTTCTGAGGAAGCGCCTGAACCTCTCCCAAACCTCGTTCGTCATAACTTTCATCGGGAATCTGGCCCCCTGGCAGGATTTCGATCTGTTGCTGCGCGGCGCCGGGAGCGTCCTAACTGAACAGCCAGACGCCGTGTTCCTCGTCATAGGAGACGGCGCACAACGGCAATGGCTGGAGCGCGAAATCAGCCGCCGCTCACTCGCCAACCGCGTTTGCTTGCTTGGGCCTGTTCCCCACCAGGACGTTGTCCTCTATATCAACCTCTCCGACATCTGCGTCGCGGTCTGCAAGGAACTGACATCCGGATACTCCCCCATGAAGCTGTTCGAGTACCTCGCCTGCGGCAAGCCTGTAGTCGCCACGCGCGTGGCGGGTTACGAAATCGTAGAGAAGGCCGGCGCGGGCATCCTCGTGGATGAAGGACGAGCAGATATGTTCTCCTCAGCTTTGCTATCGCTCCTTCGGGATAAGGACTTGCGGCAGCAGTGCTCGGCCAATGCCCTTTCTTACGCCCGACAACACCTCGGCTGGAAACAGGTCATCCAACAAATCGAATCATCACTGACGAGCAACAAGGACGGACTCGTAAAGCAGGAGTAGCTTCTTCAAGTTCGACTTCCATTGGGCCTTCCGCTCCACGATCTGAGGATTGGTCTCGCGGGAGCGGCTTCGCAAGTCGCCCTGTCGGAGCGCTTCAACAGCCCTTCGAGCCAAATCAGATGCGTCGTGCGCATTGAAGAGAAGCCCGTTCTCCCCGTCCTTTATCCACTCCCGATTGGCAGCAATGTCAGCGACGACCGGAAATACGCCGCACGCCATGGCCTCCAGCAGCGAAACGGAAGCGCCGTCCGATAGCGCAGTCGACACATAAACCGTCGCCCCCCTCAGATATTCCGGCATCTGAGTGTGCGGAATCGCGCCCAGCAGGTAAATGCGGTCCTCCAGCTCGAGCGTGCGGACCAGGGAAGCAAGCCTCTCAGCCTCCGGCCCCTCACCCGCTATGAGGATCCTCGCTTCAGGAACCTCTTTTAAAATAAGCGGCGCCGCCCGAATCAGAAGTTCAACATTGTATACCGGGTACAGACTCCGATTGCAAAAAATTGTCGGACCGTCACCCATGCGAATGCCCCGGCCTTCGGGACCGAACGATTCGATCGGAACGCTCATGGGAAATGTGTGGATTTTTTCACGCGAGATCCCCATCCGCACGATCTCTTCGGTCAAATGGTCGGCCACCGACGTCACTCCGTCTGCCTTCTGAAGAACAAACCTGACCATGCTTCCTATAGCTCGACTACCCTTTGGCGTAACCAATATATCCGAGCCGTGTGCGGTGACAATGACAGGCTTCCCGCACAACTTGCCCGCAATAAGGCCGATCAACCCGGCAGGAACGACCCAATGAGCGTGAACCAGATCGCACCCCTGCTGCCAAATGCATCGCACCGCAGAGAGAACACCCGCCGCCATATATCCGCCGAGCCTGAAAACCGGCGTGCGCTCGTATTGCACAAGCAGCTTGTTCCCAAGACATGAGCGGAATCGCCGTATCTCTATAGGACCTTCATGTTCATGAGGAAGGCTCCCTTCAAATATGCGAGGCGCCACCACCGACACACCCCAGCCCTTGTCAGCCAACAACTGTGTGAGAAGGCGCATGAACACGACACGATTGGACTGAGCAAAATCAGGATATGCGTTCGTGACAAGACAGACTGAACGGCGCTTCTGGCCGGGTTTCATCGGTCTTTTTCTTCGGAGACCAATCGCTCCAGTTCCTTGTTTCTCATCTGGATACGATAGACCTCCTTGCGAAGCTGCACTATCTGCGTGCCCACCAGGCCAAGTGACACGAACTGAAGTCCCCCGATAAGCAGAATAACAAGAAGTGTCATGAGCGGACGGTCCGGGTTGAGCTTGCCGCGCGTGAACTCAATTGCGAGATAGACCCCCACAATGCACGCGAGCACGAGAAACGCAAATCCAGCTATTCCGAACAGAAAGAGCGGCTTCTGAAAATACGAAAACGCCAGATGGGAGACGATTGTCTTGCCGAATTTGAATTTTGACTTGCCGGTTCCGCGCGAGCGAAGCACCGCGGGCACTTCCCGCGCTCTGTAACCGAGCGCCAACGCCTTTGACAGAATCTCCAGGTGGATTTCCTTATCGTCCGACTCGAGGTCCAGCGAGTCCACGACCTCCCTCTTATATGCCCGGAACATCTGGGTGACCATCTTGAAATTGCCGGGAACGACCTGGCTGAGGATGAGATTGCCCAGACGGCTCACCAGCAGTCGGCCCGGCGGCACTCCCTGGGTTGCCCCTCCCCTTGTGTACGGCGACGCCAAAACCAGGTCGGCCTCGTTGCGCTCCAGAATGCCCAACATCTGAGGTATTAGGGAAGCGTCCCAACTCAAATCGGACTCGATCGTCAAAAGGTATCGTCCCTTCGCCTCCGCGAATCCCGTTCGAAGCGCTCTTCCCCTGCCACGGTTGGGCATGTACGTGATCACCCTTGCGTATGACTTCTGGCGACAAAGCCCTTCGGCGACTTCCAGCGTCCGGTCAACGCTGCCGTCATTCACCAAAATGAGCTCCCAGGGCCTGCCGACGCTCGACATCACCCGCTCGAGCGTCTCCACTGTCGAAGCAATGTTGGACTCCTCATTGTACATGGGAGATACTATGCTGCAATAGATGTCGGGCGAATCGCTCATTGTGCCCCTGGAAGCCAACTCTGGCCGCGCAGCTTTTCGAACTCCTGCATCACAATTTCTTCCGAAGAAGATAGAACTCGAATCCCGCCTCTTTCCACTTCCTCGAATCGAGACAGTTGCGCGTATCCATGATCATCCGCCGCTTCATCTTCTGACCGATAAGGTCGGGGTCGAGATACTTGAATTCTTCGTGGTTGGCCAGCAACAAAATACAGGAGGCGCCGCTCACGGCGTTCTCGAGGCTGTCAAGCTCGAACTCGAAGTCCTTCACGTGGAAATCGAACAGGCCGAGCCTGTAATTCCGCCGACGAAGCGCTCGTATTATGGGCAACGCCGGAGTTTCTCGCGTGTCGTCTACGTTGCCTTTGTACGCGAGCCCCCAAACACATATCTTGTTGTCGTCTCCCCCGCCAATAACCGTCTCCACAAACTCCACAATCCGCTCCGGAGCCGTATCGTTCACCTGGCGGGCGCTCCGTATCAGGGCGCCCCCGGAATTGCATCTCTCAACAATGAACCACGGGTCCACCGGAATGCAATGTCCGCCCACGCCCGGCCCGGGCTGATGCACCTTCACTCTCGCGTGCCGATTCGCCAGCGCGATCACCTCGAACACATCCACGTTGTGTTCGGCGGCGATCATCGCTAATTCATTGGCAAACGCGATGTTTACGTCTCGAAAAGTGTTCTCCGTAAGCTTCACCAACTCGGCGGTCGTGGCATCCGTCAAAAATATCTCTCCCTCGACGAATGTCTTGTAGAGGTCACCGGCCGCGTGAGCCGACTCTGGCGTGATCCCGCCGATTACGCGGTCGTTCGAGACAAGCTCGCTGAAAATGTTCCCCGGTAGCACGCGCTCCGGTGAATGAGCGACATGGAAGTCTAACCCCGCCTTCAGGCCGGACTTGGAAAGGATTTCGCATAGCAGGTTGGCCGTTGTGCCGGGAGGAACGGTTGATTCCAGGATCACGAGATTGCCCCGTGCCAACACAGGAACCAGCGAATGCGCCGCCCGCTCGACGTAGCCCAAATCCGCGCGTTTATCAACAGTGATCGGAGTCGGAACGGCAATTATGAAGACGTCGGCGGGCTCAACTTTACCTCGCGCCACGAGGTTGCGGCTGTTTATCGCCGCCTGCAGCATTGTCTTGAGGCCGGCCTCCTCTATGTGGATGCCGCCCTTGGACACTGTGTCAACTACCCGAGGATTGACGTCCACTCCAACGACGGTATGACCTTGCACCGCAAACATGCATGCGGTCGGCAGGCCCACATAGCCCAGCCCCAGCACACATATCTTCTTTTGAGCCGCCAACCTCGCTTCCTCCCTTTACGGCATTGTTCCCAAGAAATCCGGCGGAAATCAGCACCGATATTATCACACCAAAATCTGGAGTGTCAAGGAGTTGGAAGCTTCGCTAAGGCGGATTTTGGCCGTGGAATCATGAACCGCGTCTGCACGGAGTCAAGGGGTAGGCTGTGCGGGTGGCGTGACTGGTCTGCCGTGTTCTTCTTCTTGGCGGTCTTGCTGAATAGCCTCTTTGATCTCTTCTCCAACGTCTCCAAGTTCCCTCGCAGCGTCCTGAACCTCTTTGGGCGGCTCCAGACCAAAGACATCCTCGCATTCGACACTCTTCGCAACTTCCTTGAGGTCTTTGTCGAGTTTCTTCATCTCCTCAGGAGCCTCTATCGTCTTCTTCACGCTGTCAATGGTCTCTTTGTAATAGTTCTCGATTTCTTTCTTCCCGATCAAGTCTTCCCTTGTAAATTCCTCGAACTGCTCCCGCACCTCGTCCATTGCCACGCGCAGGTCTCGCATCACCTTGGCCAGTGCCCGCGCAACCTCGGGCATCTTTTCAGGGCCAATCACCAGCAGAGCAACGATGAGAATCACGATTAGTTCCAATGGCCCGATGCCGATCATGTGGATTGCTCACCCCTTCCGAGGAGAACCGACACCCAAATGCTGATTTCGTACAACAGTATCAACGGAATCGCCAGCATTGTCTGCGAGATCACATCGGGCGGCGTCAATATCGCCGCTACCACGAAGATTACCAATATCATGTACTTTCTGTTCTTCCTGAGTCCCTCAACGGTCACTACCCCGATCCGCACCAGGATGATGAGCACGATCGGAAGCTGAAAACCCAACCCGAACGCTATGATGGTCCTGAAGACCTTGTCCACGTACATGTTCAGCGAAAACGTCTGTTCGACTCCGCTCGTGAAGAAACCCGAAAGTTGAGTAATCAGCATCGGCAGTATCAGAATATAACAGAACAGTATTCCACCATAAAGCAATACCACTCCGAAAAACAGCCCGCCCACGATCACCCGTTTCTCACCGGGTTTGAGGGCGGGCAGACAGAACATCATGATCTGATAGATAAGAAAGGGAAGTCCAAAAAATACACCCGTATAAACGGCGAGCTTCAGCGTGGCAAAGAACTGCTCGAACAGGTCGAACGCATGGAGCGGTACCGTATTGCCCAGCGGCTTCTTGATGATTCCGAGCACTTCTTCATGAAAGATGTACCCCAGTACGGTGAAAACGGCAATTCCAGCCAACCCCTTCACCAGGCGAATCCTCAACTCCGCCAGGTGCTCGGTGAAGGTCATCCTCACATCATTCATTTATTTTGCCGGCTTCCTTCGGGGTTTCCTCTTTCGGCTCCGTGGGCTTCTCGGGCTCGTTCTTCATGCTTTCTCGAAAGTCACGTATCGCCGTGCCCAGAGACTTGCCGATGCCGCTTACCTTGCTCGTTCCGAAGATGAGCACCACGATTACCAATATTATGAGCAGTTCCTGCCATCCGATCAAACCAATTCACCTCCTCGCCTTACGAAAAGCGCCTGGCACACTTGGCGCCCGGCGACTAGACACCTCCAACCCTTTGCCTAACCAATTCTACCACCTTCTAATGCCTTTTGCAAATCAACGTAACTCCCTCAGCCCCCTCCGCCCACTCCTTCCGCCCAATTGACTCCGCCCGTTCCTTTGTGCTAATTTATTCAGAATGGATATTAGCGTCCAGGGAGATTCCATATGCCCAAAGTCCTTGTAGCGGATAAGCTTTCACAGGCGGGACTCGAAGTCTTCACTCGCCACAACGATATCGACGTCCGTATCGAAAACGGTTTGTCCCCCGAACGTCTCAAGGCCGCCATCCCTGAGTTTGATGCGCTCATTGTGCGGAGTTCGACCAAGGTCACTGCCGACGTGCTCGCCGCAGCCGATAATCTCAAGGTCATCGGGCGGGCGGGCATCGGAGTGGATAACATCGACGTCGCGGCCGCCAGTCTTCGGGGCGTCATCGTCATGAACACGCCGCAGGAAAACGCTGTCGCCGCCGCTGAACATACCATATCGCTGATGATGGCGCTCGCGCGCCGCATTCCGCAGGCCGACGCCTCACTGAAGGCCGGTCGTTGGGAAAAGAGCAAGTTCCTCGGAGTCCAGCTCTTCAACAAGACCCTCGGCCTCATCGGCATTGGCGCAATCGGCAGCATCGTGGCTGAGCGCGCGGCCGGACTGAAAATGCGTGTCGTGGCCTATGACCCGCACATCCCCCCGCAAACCGCATCCAGACGCGGAATCCCCCTGGTCTCGCTCGACGAACTGCTGGCCCGCTCGGACTTCGTCTCGATTCATTGTCCGCTCACCGACGAAACACGGAACATGCTCGACGCAACGGCCCTCAAGAAAATGCGCCCCGGAACAATGCTCATCAACTGCGCGCGCGGCGGAATCGTCAACGAACGCGACCTCCACGACGCGCTCGCCTCCGGACATCTCCGCGGGGCCGCGCTGGATGTGTTCACCGTTGAACCCGCCGTTGGCAATCCACTCTGTGCGCTCACGAACGTAATCTGTACGCCTCACTTGGGCGCTAGCACGGTAGAGGCGCAGGAAAGCGTGGCCGTCGCGATTGCCGAGCAGATCGTGGACTATCTGCTCAAGGGAACCATGCGCAACGCAGTCAACGTGCCTTCCGTAAGCCCCGAACTCCTGCCGCACGTGAGCCCCTACTTCATGCTCGGCGAAAAGCTCGGGAAGTTCCTCACCCAGATATCCGATTTTGCAATTGAGGAGATCATCCTCGAGTATCGCGGAGAAGTGGTCGAGCATGGAGTCTCCCCCATCACCTCCAGCGTGCTCAAGGGCGTCTTCACGCCCATCCTCGGCAATCGCGTCAACATCGTCAGTGCGCCCGCAATCGCGCGCGAGCGCGGCGTGAACATACGCGAAATCACCAGCCGCGAATCCGAGGATTATGTCAGCCTCGTCGGCATCACCGCCCGATCGGGAGACAGACAAAACTACGTCGCAGGCACCATCTTCGGGCGCAAGGAAATTCGCATCGTGCGCGTCAACAACTTCGACATCGAGGCCGTGCCCGTTGGCAACTTCCTCTTCATATTCAACTATGACCGCCCCGGCGTGATCGGAAACGTCGGCGCTACTCTCGCCAAACACACAATCAATATCGCGACCATGTACCTCGGGCGCGACAAGGCCGGCGGGCGCGCAGTCTCCCTCTGGCACATCGACACCGCGCCCACAAGAGAAATGATTGACGAGATTGCCGGACTCCCCAACATCATATCGGTCAGGCAGATGGAATTGTGAGCAGCCGAAGGGACCAAACCTCAGACACCATGCCCCACAAAACAAAATCGGGGACATCATGTCTCATCGTGTCCCCCATTTTACACTAAGCAGGCAACACACATGCTCAATACAATTGAATCCATCCTGCACGACGCCCGCATGGACATAGTCGGTGTCGCTGACTCCGCCAACTGGCCGAGTCCCATCACCGCATGCAGGCCCGTCGAGATTCTTAAGGACTGCAAGAAAATCATCGTGTTCGGAAAAGAGATTCCGGCTCCGGTCTACACTGCGCGAAGCCATGCGCTCGACCTCTACGGACATGTCGCACAAAATTATTACCAAACCATGGATGCCGCCGCCATTGAAGTCGCCACCCTGCTCTCGCGCGAGGGCCACCCATCGGTCCCCATCGGAGCATATCTGCCTCTGCTGATGCGCGAAGGCAAGTATTGGGGGATGGTCTCGCTCAAACACGCGGCGGTGCGCGCAGGTCTCGGTACGATGGGCAAGAACACGCTGCTCATCAACGAGAAATTCGGCAACCGCCTCCGTTTCGGCGGAGTCCTTACCACCGCCGACCTTCCTGCCGGCAAGCCGCTCGATGCATCGCTGTGCATCGACGACTGCCGCACCTGCGCCGAGGTCTGCCCCGTCGGCGCTCTCAATGGCTCCGGCGGCATCGTGCAATACAAGTGCCTGCGAAAATCCACCTCACACCCGCTGCTCGCTGCCGGTTTCCTCTCGCAAGCGTTCCGCAAGTCAGGCTTGGTCAACAAATACTTCGAGCTGGTGACCGGCACGCTTGGCGCGCGCTATTCCTACGGCTGCTGCGAATGCCTCACCAATTGCCCGCATTTCAACCGCGGCGCCTCCCATAAGAGCGGCCCCAAATAG
>CAZEBC010000093.1:0-15310 GCA_964510165.1 uncultured bacterium | reverse complement strand
TATTCTATCAGGACCCTCTCACTTCACGTGGTACTAATTTCGGGGAGCACGTCAGCGGAGCATTTGAAAAACGGGAATACGGATGCTATAATGTGAATCGCAGTTATGGTAGTTGGATTTGGCGGTCCCATCCATCAAGTTTCCTGCGAAATCCTTCGCTCACAGCCGGTTCGACCCTTGGGGTCGGAGGTCCAATGAAGGTATTGATTGCCGTCGTTCCTAGCGCCGCTGCCGCCAGCGCCTCCAGCACAAGCCCCCTGCTTGCCTTTTACGAAGAATTGAAGGGGATGCCGGTGGAGTTGGCTTTTCTCTCGGATTCGGCATCGCTCATCGACCAGGTGGTTGATGTCGATGTCATAGTGCCCGCGCTCTCCGATATAGACGCGCGGGTCATCCAGGCCGCAACCAGGCTCAAGCTGATCAACCAGGCGGGGGTAGGACTCGACACCGTGGATATCGAGGCCGCGACCAGACGGAACATATATGTTGCGAATGTGCCGTATGGGAGCGCGACCTCGATGGGTGAGTTGACGATTGCGCTTATGCTGCTGCTCTCGCGCAGATTGAACGAGGCGCAGAGCAATCTGCGGAAGGGAGTCTTCTTCTTGCCAATAGGGACGGAACTCTGCGGCAAGACGCTCGGGCTTATTGGCCTGGGTCATAGCGGCAAGGAAGCGGCCAAACGGGCCAAATCCTTCGACATGAGAATCGTCGCCGTTGACAAATACCATCAGCAGATACACAATCCGGACGTCGAATTCCTCGCCGGCATCGACCAGATCGATAAGGTTCTGACCGAGAGCGATTTTGTGTCGCTCCACTGTCCGCTGAATGAAGAGACTCGCCGCATGATCGGCTATGAGCAGCTATGCCGCATGAAGGAAACCGCGTATTTCATAAACATCGCGCGCGCCGGATTGGTGGACCGGGAGGGACTGGTTCGGGCGCTGAAGGAGCGAAAAATCGCGGGAGCCGGACTTGACGTGTTCTGGGAGGAACCGCTGCGCGCGGAGGACAAACTGCTCGCCCTTGACAATGTCGTGTTGACTCCGCACGTGGCGACTTCGACCGTCGAGTCGCGCGCGCGCAGTTTTGCGCAGGTTGCGCGGAACATACGAAGGCTGGCGCAAGGCCAGAAGCCCGATTTTTGCGTGAACTTCTGAATCAACGAGGAATAACGGAGTGAACCATGGCGAAAGGCGAAATAGTCATACTTGAAGATTCCTGCAAGGGGTGTGCGCTGTGTGTCGAATATTGTCCGAAGAGCTGCATTCAGATATCAAAGGACAAGTTCACGCGCTCGGGCGCGTTGCTGCCGGAATTTGTGAACGTTGAGGAGTGTTCGGCCTGTGGAACCTGCGGCAGTATGTGCCCGGATTTCGCAATCGAGGTGTATAAATTCGTCGAGGAAGGCGACTAATCAGGAGATACGACCGCAATGACAGAGCGAATGTTTATCACGGGCAATGAGGCGGTTGCCCGGGGAGCGATTGCCGCGGGATGCAGACACTTCTTCGGCTATCCGATCACGCCCCAAAACGATATTCCCGAATTCATGTCGCGCGAGCTTCCGAAGGTCGGGGGCGTCTTCGTGCAATCGGAGAGCGAAGTCTCCTCGATTTACATGGTGTACGCCGGCGGACTGGCGGGCGCGCGCGTGATGACCTCCACATCCAGTCCCGGTTACGCGCTCATGCAGGAGGGCATCTCGTACATAGCCGAGATGGAGGCGCCGTGCGTCGTGGTGAACGTCTCGCGCATGGGGCCGGGCATCGGTACCGGCGGCCAGGCGGGCCAGACCGACTATCGGTGCGTGGTGAAGGGCGGAGGACACGGCGGGTATCGGGCGATCGTGCTGGCGCCCGCGTCGCCGCAGGAAGCATACGAGTTGATGCAGCTTGCCTTCCATCTTGCCGACAAGTATCGGATTCTGTGCATCGTGCTGTCGGATTACGTTCTTGGTCAAATGGCCGAGGACGTGGAACTGAAGACACTCGAGTTCAATGAAGAATTGCCCGAAAAGTTCTGGGCGCTCAAAGGGTCTGAGAAGAAAGGCGGGATGCGCTACATGCACGTGGTCGCTTTCTTCACGCACGGCGGCGTGGTATCGATGCATGAAGCGTACTTGAAGAAATACAAGAGAGTGGAAGAAGCCGAGAAGAGGCACGAGGCAGTCGGCGTCAATGATGCGAAGCTGCTGCTGGTCGCCTATGGGTCCACGGCGCGAACGTGCGCCAAAGCGATGGAGATGGCGCGGGCCGACGGGCTGAAGGTAGGCCTGTTCCGCCCGATTACGCTGTGGCCCTACCCGGGAGAGGCGCTTCGAGAGGCGGCTCTGAAGGCCGGGAAAGTGCTGTGCGTCGAGGACAGCAACGGTCAGATGCAGGAGGACGTGGACCTTGTGGTTCAGGGAAAAGTGCCCGTGCATTATCTTGGCCTGTGGGCGCGGAACTCGGACCAGCCGCAAGGCCTTATCTTTCCGGAACGAGTGTATCAGGAAATAAAGAAACTGGCCGGCTAATGGATGGCTGGGCCAACTCTTCAATGATTCAGGCTACCAGGAGAAACGGATTTCAGCCATGAGCGCTACAGACAAGAAGAAAGTGTTGGTGTGCGGGAAGCCGGAGCTTCGAACCGTGTTTCCGAGCACCTATTGTCCCGGATGCCATTACGGCATCATCACGCGCGTCATCTGCGAGGTTCTCGAGGAAACGAACCTGGCGGGTCGGGCGATCGGGCTGGCCGGAGTGGGGTGCAGCTTCGGGGGCGCGCCGATATCGGTAAACATAGATTGGGTTTCATGCCCACACGGGCGAGCGCCGGCCATGGGCACCGCGATCAAGCGAATCCATCCCGACGCTCTTGTGTTCACGCTCCAGGGTGACGGCGACCTTGGGGCGATCGGCCTCGGTTGTTTCCTGAGTGCTGTCTTAAGGAATGAAAACCTGACCACTATCTTCTTGAACAACGCCGGTTACGGACAGACCGGCGGCCAGCTTGCTCCCACCACGCTGATGGGAATGAAGACGACGACCACACAGGACGGTCGGACGGCTGAGCACGGGTTTCCCTTTCATGGGGCCGAGTTGGCGGCATACATGAAATCCGTCGCTTATTCGGCGCGGGTGAGCGTTCATACGCCTGCCAATTTCAGGAAGGCCAAGAAAGTGCTGACGACCGCATTCAGGAAGCAGATGGACGGTGCGGGCTACAGCTTCGTGGAGTTTCTCTCGGCGTGCCCATCGGTGTGGGGAATGAGCCCGGTGGAATCGGTGGCGTACATCCAGGAGCACATGATCGAGGAATTTCCGCTGGGTGAATTCAAGAACATAGACTCGATCTTCGATTGACGCAAGGAGAGCCAAATGGCGGACAGATATTTCGAGGTCACGATGTCGGGGCTTGGCGGGAAGGGTGTTCTCACGCTCGGACGCATCCTTGCCGACGCCGGCATGGACCTGTTCAAGCATGTATCGTATTTCCCCAATTACGCGCCGGCGATGCGCGGCGGCGAGAGCGAATGCACCGTCATCTTCTCCGACAAGGCCATCCCGAGCCCGCTGATATTCAGTCCGCGTCACGCCATCGTGATGGACCCGGCCTCCTTCACGACGTTTGAGATGCGACTGAAGCCCGGGGGCATATTGTTCTGCGATGATTCCATCATCTCGGCGAAGGGCGAACGTTCGGACATCGAGGTCTTTCATGTCCCCGCTTCGCAAAAGGCGGTGGAACTCGGAGACCTGCAGGTAGCCAACATGGTGCTTCTCGGGGCGTATGTCGGCAAGACCGAATCGGTGCCGGTAGGCATGCTCGAGCGCTCTCTCAGCAAGCATTTCAAGGGAGGCCGCCGCGAACACATGCTGGAACTCAACAAGAAGGCCGTTCGCGAAGGCAACCTCTTGGTGAGGAAGTTGTAAGGGCCGGGATCTGTTGCTTCCCCGCCGGCTATCACGTATAATCTAATGATAAGATAAAGGAAGCCAGATTTGTTTAATAATCACGTCTGCAACGTAGGCACATGATCACTAAGATAGAAGCGCTTAATTACAAGTGTCTCAGAGACATTGAGCAGGATTTGGGGGCTTTTCATGTTCTGGTCGGCCCAAACGCCAGCGGTAAGTCCACGTTCCTGGATGTAATTGGATTCATGGCCGATGTCGTCCGTGAAGGGCCTGTTCGCGCCGTTTTGAAGCGGGCCCCAAACTTCGAAGACCTTTTTTGGAGGGGGTTTGGCACCAGGTTTGAACTTGCAATAGAGGCCAAGATACCGGAGAACCTAGTTGCCCTTCTCGAAAACAAATCGTACGGCATTTGCCGGTATGAAATGGCCATCGGAGTGCAGGAGGATTACGTTGAGGAGTTGGGAATTCTCTGGGAAACGCTGTCGCTTTTGAGGCCAACTGAGAAAGTCTTTAGGCAGCGTACGCTCTTTCCGGAAACCGGGCTTCCCGCAAGGAAGTCGCTCGTTCACTCGGGTCGCAAATCGGGTAGAAAGACTCTCGTGAACAAGATATATAAGGGCAACGACAATTTCTACTCCGAAACCGGAAAGTGGGACCATTCATTCAAGCTGGGACCTCAGAAGTCCGCGCTGGCGAACCTGCCTGAGGACGAGGAAAAATTTCCTGTCTCCACCTGGTTTAAGAAGATATTACAGGATAGCATACAAATACTTGTTCTCAATAGTGAAGCCATGCGCTCAGCGTGTCCGCCGGGAACCCCTCACAAGTTCAGTCCGAATGGCTCAAACCTGCCATTAGTAATTGAAGGCCTGAAGGCAAGGAATTTTCCCCGATTCCGCGAGTGGATCGCTCATATCCAGACTGCTTTACCTGACGTTAGAGACATTAAAGTGATTGAACGGCCGGAGGATAAACATAAATACATTATGATGGAACACGCTAATGGCTTGAGAGTACCCTCTTGGTTGACATCGGATGGGACTCTCAGGCTGCTGGCATTGACGCTCTTAGCATATCTTCCTGGGATGCCAGGCATATACCTGATTGAAGAACCGGAAAACGGTATCCATCCCAAAGCCATTCAAACGATCTATCAGTCCCTCTCTTCCGTGTATGGCGGGCAGGTGTTACTTGCCACACACTCTCCGATTCTCCTGTCCATCACAGAGCCGGAATACCTTCTTTGTTTCGCGAAGACCGAGGACGGCTTAGTTGATATCGTCAACGGAGCCGAACATCCCTATCTCAAAGAATGGCAGAGAGAAATTAGTCTGGGAGATGTCTTCGCCTCAGGGATATTGGGATGAACGAGCCCCAAATTCCTAAGAAGGACCTCATAATTCTAGTGGCTGACAGAAACATGGAATTTGCCGTTAGGGGAATGATGGAGCGGCCAGAAGCCCTCGGGATACGGCAAGTGACTTTCGACATCGTTCCCTTCGTGGGCAAGAATGACCCAGGATGCTTCCATCAGTCACACAATCTATTGCGCCTGCATCTCAACAAATATGACCATGCACTGGTTCTGTTCGATTATGCAGGATGCGGCCAAGAGGGATCGTGCGAGGGAATCGCCCAACATGTCCGTGACCAACTCACGCGCACGGGTTGGCAAAGCGCGCAAGTGGTTGTTATCGAGCCCGAACTGGAAATGTGGGTATGGAGCGACTCTTCACAGGTGTCCCAATGTCTCGGATGGTTAAACCAACCAACAGATTTGAAAAGCTTTCTTGTCTCCCAAGACCTTTGGAATAAAAACGATCCCAAACCCTCCGATCCAAAGAGAGCAATGGAGATGATCCTCTGCAGGACGAACAAGCCCAGGTCTTCTGCGATCTATTATGATCTAGCAAAAAGAGTAAGTTTAAGTCGATGCACGGATTCTGCCTTCAATCGCCTCCGTGAGATACTCAAGAATTGGTTCGGAACCCCGCCAAACTAGTTCATGCGGTCTCTGATGGAAGAACAGTCGTGAAATCGCTTGTCCGATGGTCATTCCCAAGGAAAACCGCCGGTTTGCATACACGCAGCAGAGATTATCTTCTTCCTTGTATCGCCATCCTCTTGCTTGCCTGCCTGTTCTATTGGAGACAGCTATTCTGCGGCGGGGCGCTTGTCTCGACGAATCTCTACCAATATCTGCCCTGGCGTCACCTGGCCACCGAACAGCAACTTTCGCAGCCTGTCAACCCGCTCCTTTCCGATACGCTGGCGCTGACAATCCCATATTACTCCTTTGCGCGTGATTCGGTCAGCCAGGGTGTATTCCCGATGTGGACCCCGAACATCATGTGCGGATATCCGCTCGGGGCGACGGGGTCCGGCTTCTTCTATCCGTTCTTTTGGGTATATCAATTATCTGACCTTGTGACTGCGCTCACGGTCTCCGGCATGGCGCGAACCTTCCTTGCCGGACTCTTCATGTTCCTGTATTTGAAGGAGCTTGGACTGAGCCGTCGCGCGTGCCTGTTTGGCGCGATGTGCTTCATGTTCAACGGCTTCTTCATTGTCTGGATCGAGTACCATCCGTTTGTGGACGCCGTCGTATGGCTTCCCCTGATGTTCCTGGGCGTCGAAAAACTCGTGAAGGGAGGAGGAATCAGGGCCGTCCTCTTGCTCGCATGTGCCATGAGCATGAGCATGCTGGCGGGGATGTTTCAGATTACGTTGTATGCTCTCTATGCAGCCGGATTGTACGCAGTCTGGCGGGCGGGAACGGAAGCCAGGGCGCTCGGAAGACGGAGGGCCCTGGGTTTCTTCGCGGAATTCGGCGGGGCGGGAATACTCGCCTTGGCGCTGTGTGCGGTCGAGATTCTACCCTTTTACGAATTGCTGTCGAATTCATATCGCCGCGTCGCGGACCTGCAGAACGAGTTCTTTCCTCTGGTCAACCCGCCCGAGACGCTGGTGCAGTTTCTGATGCCCGAGTTTTTTGGAAGTCCTGTCGAGGGGGATTTCTGGTTCCTGGGAATGGCACAGCACTTGAACGCGGCCCTGCGCGAGAGTCCCGATTGGGGGCTGAACCTTACGGAACTGAACGGGTACACTGGGGTGATAGTACTCGTCCTGGCGCTCATCGGCCTGAAGGCCGACCGAAAGAAGCTCGTGAGGTTTTTCGTGTGTCTCGCCGCGCTGGCGCTATTGCCCATCTTCTCACGAACGGCTCTGACCTTGTTTTACCATGCGATTCCCGGATTCCAGACCTCGTGGCCGGGCCGGGCTTTGTTCGTCCATATGTTTTCAGTAATTGTGCTGGCCAGCCTGGGGCTGGAGCAACTCATCCGGAACCCGATTCCCGAGGATTCAAGAGGGCACGCTCGAATTCAGAAAGCCTGTTTCTGGACGGCAGGAATCTGTGTGCTCTTGCTTTGTGTGATGGGTTACTTGAGATTCGTTGACGCGGATTTCCTTAAACAGCCGCCCATGCAGGGCAACGGACTGTTCGGCCGGCTCGCCGGGTACCAGGTTGCTCTTTCGGCGTTGGCGTTCTTCTGGTCCCATACGGTCCAGACGGTGCTGGTTTTCGCGGCCACGCTGGCTTGCTTCGGATTCGCGCTCTTGCTCTTGGGAAGGAGAAGAATAAGCTCGAACATGTTCTTTGTCCTGGCAGCGGTCGTGTGTGCCGCTGAACTGCTCTTCTTTCATTTCAGATTCCATCCCATTCAGAAAGGGGAACCCTATTTCACGGCTGGCAGCATACGGTTCCTTCAGAACAACCTCGGGAATGCCCGCATGGCGCGGTTCGGGAACTCGCGAATACTTCCCTTTAACACCGGCCTTCCGTTCGGTCTCAGGGATGCGCAGGGCTATGTTCCTCTGGTAATCGACCGCATGAGCGACTTTCTGAGACTCTTGGATGAGGATTCGGTGGTGCGTGAGAGATGGGCCGTCGCCTTCAGTGATCCCAAGGCGCTGGAAAGCCAGTTGATTGACCTCTCCGGCGTGAAAAACATCTTGACGGACACCAAAGTCAATTTGGTGGGGCCGGCCTTGAGGCTGGCATATGAGGACGAAATCAGAATTCACGAGAACACGGAGGCCTTCGAGCGCGCCTTCTTCGTCTCCGATTATCTCGTTCTGGGTTCGAAGGAGGCGGTGTTGAATTCTCTCGCACGTGGTGAGGTGGACCTGCGAAGAGTGGCGCTGCTGGAGGAGCAGCCGGAGGGCCTCTCTTCAGGTATGCGCCTCCGGACGGCGGGGGCCGAGATCAAGAACGAACTCAATGGCGAATTGCTGATCGAGGTTTTAGCCCCGTCCGATGGACTACTCGTTCTGTGCGATACCTACTACCCGGGCTGGAAAGCCTATGTGGATGGCGTGGAAGAAAAAATATACAGGGCCAACCATGTGTTCAGGGCCGTCCCAGTGACGGAAGGAAGCCACACGGTTCGCTTTGTGTACCGGCCGCGCTCGCTTCTAATCGGGGCTATCGTAAGCGGGATGGCTTTGTTGGCGACTGTCGGGGCATCGGTTGCAGCGGTGTTCATGCGCAACCATCCAGGGCAACATGCTTAGCTGCAGCAACTTCCGCCGAACGCCTGTTCGGTGCGCGCGATTATCTCATCCTGCATTTCGGGCGTGAGGTCGGCGAAATAAGCCGAATAACCCGATACTCTCACCAGCAGGCCGGGGTATCTTTCAGGATGCTTTCTGGCGTCGATGAGGGTCTCCCGGTCAACCACGTTGAACTGCACATGCATGCCGCCGAGGTCGAAATACGCGCGAATGAGCGAGGCGAGGTCGCGGCTGCCCTTCTCGCCCGCAAGCGCGGACGGCGAGAATTTCTGGTTCACGGTGCAGCCGTTTCCGATGCGCTGCATTCCGACTGAAATGATGGATTTCAATGCGGCGGTCGGGCCGCTTCTGTCCATGCCGGCCGAGGGGGTTATGCCCTCCGCCAGTCCTGCGCCTGCCTTTCGGCCGTTGGGCAACGCGCCAAGGTATGAGCCGAAGCCGTTGTGGGTGGTCATGCACCAAAAGCCCGGCACGTAGTTTCCGCCGCGCGGGTTGCGATACTTGAGTACCTCTTTGGAATAAATGTCGGCGACCCGGCGGGCGAAAGCGTCGGCGGCCTCGTTCTCGTTTCCGAACTTCGGCGCGTGATTCCGTATTTGCTGTCGGAGCCGCTCATGGCCGACGTAATCATCGTCGAGCGCCTTGAGAAGCTCTGCCATGGTGACCGATTTGCGCTTGAACACAAGCTCATCAATGGCCGCGAGCGAATCGGCCACATCGGCCAGGCCGACGCCCTGCATGCCGGTGAAGTTATAGAGGGCGCCGCCGACAGTCACATCTTTTCCGCTTTCCATGCAGCCCTCCACCAGCGCGGACAGCATCGGAGTCGGATATATATCCATGTGGGCAAGCTCGATCGCGGTGTTGCCAGCGGCGGCGTTTCTCACGAGGAAGGCTATTTGTTCGCCCAGCGCTTCGATGACATCTTCAATGGACGTGAACCGTGACGCGTCACCCGTGTCGGGGCCGATCCGCAGGTCGTTGAAGCGGCTTTGGCCGCCGGTGAGCGCCATCTCGAGCGCAATGCCGAGGTTCAGGAAGGCGGCTCCGCACGCGGAAAACGTCTTTCCCTGCACGTTTGGCTCCACGCAGCCGACGATCGAGTAGTCCCATGCGTCCGAGGCCGTGTCTCCTTGCAGGGACAAACCGGGAATGACGCCCTTGTCGCCGAACAGCGCGGGCATGCCGCCGCCCTTCTTCACTGTATCGGCTATCTTCATGAGGAATTCATCGGGCGTTTTCGGATGAATGCGCGCGTGTAGATTGGGCTGGCGCAGACGCACCATATCGAATGCGTCCAGAAACGCATAACTGAGATCGTTTGTCGCGTCCTCGCCGCTCTCGTTCGTGCCGCCGAGAGTAATCCCCTGCGCGGAGGAAAGCCCGCTGAAGAATTTCGTGCCGACGGAGTTAAAGAGCGGCAGGATTTCGGCGCACTTGACCATCATGCATCCGAGCAGCTCGACGGCATCGCCGTATTCGAGCCTGCCAGCCTCCATGTCGGCCGCGTAATAAGGATATAAATACTGGTCGAGTCTGCCGAACGAGATGCCATGCTGGAAGTTTTCCTGATGGACGACGACATGCGCAAGCCACACCGACTGGACCGCCTCGCGGAACGTCCGCGCGGGCAGGGCCGGAACTCGCTCCAGGACTTCGGCAATCTCAAGCAGTTCCTGCCTGCGTGTCACGTCGGCAGTGACTTCGGCGAGTTGGAGCGCCCCCGCGCGATAGCGTTCGGCGAACCTCGTGGCTGCCTGAGATGTCACACGAACTGCTTCATAGAAATGCAATTGGCTAAGGAGTTCGGGCGTCATACCCCCGGCGGATTCGATTTCCTCGAGCCGATTGATGTGCCGCTCGGCTTCCTCACAAATCCCGAGAAACCCCTGTCTAACCACCTTCTCGTACTTCGGGGTTATGTGAGAGATGCCCGCGAACTGCGTGAGGATGTAGTAGCCAATCTGCATCAGCATCTCCATCGGTTGTTCGGGACACGAGAACTTGCCGGCATACGCGGCCACGCTCTTGTCAGACCAGAAGGGGAATACTTCCTCTTCGAGGACACGGATTTCCTCATCAGTTATCTGGAGCGGGTTGGTCGGACGCGTGCGAAGGTCGTGTATCTCGGGCCAAAGCAGGAGGCCGGAGAGGTCGGGGTGCAGCATCGCGGCAATCCTGCGGCTTGCCGTTGAGCCTACTATCAATTCTTCGGGATAGATGATGACCTCGACGTTATCGAGTATATGCGCCAGCGCTCCCGCGCGGCGAAGGATCATCGGGCCAACCTGTCCCTCGCGGCTCTTCATGTATTCGGTTATCAAGCGAGCCTTCTGAATGCATACAGAATAGGGGGTCTTGAGCATTATCTCCCGGAGGGAGTGAAGCCGGGCGCGTGCCCGCGTTTTCAGGCAACGGGGTGCGGCTACAGCCATTACATACTCCTTTGTACTAGTCCGATAAGCCTCTGAACGGCGCTTATAATACTAACAGAATTCAGGATATGCGTCAATTCCAGCAAATACCCTTAAACAATGATATTGATTATAATTCTAATGTGACAGAAGCCCGCCGGCTGCGCCGGGAAAGGCAAGGACATGTCTTCCTAAGACACCATCAGTGCTGTTTCGCGCGGGCCAGCAGCACGTTGGTGTCGCGCAGGCGTCTGGAGAGCATCTTCGCGAGGTTTAGCAGGAGCCGGATGGCGACGCTCTTGGTCAGCAGCCTTTGAATTTTCTCCTCGTCGAGGGCGAGCAGGACGCAGCTGTCCAGAGCGACCGCCTTGGCCGAGCGTTCCTTGCGGTCAAACAGCGCCATCTCGCCGAAGGTCTCGCCCGGGCCAAGCAGGGCCAGCGTCTTATCGCCTCCAGGCCCCTCATCGAGTATCTCCACCCTGCCCTTCAAGAGCACGTACATCTCGTGACCAACGTCGCCCTTGTGAAAGATGACGTCGCCCGGCATGATCTTCGACTGAAGGGCCATCGCCATGATTTTGATGCAGTTGTTGAACTCGATGCCCTCGAAAAGTTCGATCGATTCCACCAGTGGCCGATACTTTTCATACTTCGCGTATTTGTCTTCGCTCATTGCGCCTCACCTTTCCCGCATGCGATGACGGAATTCGCTCGCCCCGAATGTTGTCCAACTCCATGATATCGCTTTCTCCATGCCCAATCAAGTCCTGCCCGTTATGAATGTGAGGTCTCCCGGAAGGGTCTGGTTGTTAAGTATCGCGTTGCCTCCCGGGAATGTATCGGACACCGTGTAGAAACAGCTCACCGCCTGACTCTCGGTGGCGTCGGGAAATTCCAGCAGGAAAAGGTAGTCCCTGCCCAGGGACTCCTGCGGAGGAAACTTGAATATGTGATAGGTATTGTGTCGGAGGCTGCTCGCGGGGATTCTCTGAGTGAACAGGTCGCGCGCAGGATCGTTCAGGTTCCTCAAGCGAAAGACGATGTGCGAGTTGTTGTAACGGTTATAGGTCGTGAACATGACCCCTATCTGGTCGAGTCCGTCTATGGAGCAATGAAAGACCTGTCCCACCGTGGACGCGCGTGTCAATGGGCCGAAATTCACCTGCACCCGGTTCTGGACGACATCAAGGACGTTCGGCAACCTCGGGAAGGACTTTCTGACGCTTATGAAAAGCGTCGAAAGGTTCAGGAACGCAAACCCGATGATCAGCAGCAAGCACACGATATGCAGAGGGGTTCGCCTTCCCTTAAATACCCGATCCATTCCCAAACCCCAGAAGACCGCCAGACAAGTGAGAGCATTGAAAGCGTATCTGCCCTGCGGCTGAGAAAAGGAAAGGTTGTATGAGATTATCTCGGCCAGGAGAAAAAGGGGGGATGCCGCCAGGAATGCGAACGCCGTTTTTTCATTTCGAGAGAATCGCTGTCTGAAGTCACGGTCCAGAAGTCCACTAACGAATGCAAGGAGTCCAAGTCCCGCGACAAGATTGTAGACAAGATAGATATTCCAGTGAAGCCATACCGTCATATAGCCGAAACTTCCCCAAAAGCTGGTTATGAATGACGGTGTAAAGTGGTCAAAGAGATACTCCCCGAGTTGTGCCAGTGATTTCTTTTGAACCAGGTTCGGGACGACCGCCTCCAGCGTCTTCGTGCTGAACGGGTCGTCGAAGAGCAGCCAGTTCCGGGCGTAGTACCACCCAACGAGCGCCACGAGAACGCCGGTCAGCACGAGGCCATGCAGGATTCGCTTGCGGTTCGGCCCTCTGTAAAGCGCGGCGAAATAACACACGGGCAGGAAGGAGAGCGTCATCTGTTTGCTCATGATTGCCGCCCCCAGCGCAACCGCCATGAAGGCCACATGCTTTACGGGGGCGCCCGGGTCGAGCAGCAACTTCATGAGAAAGAACAAGGAAAGGCTCGCGAACAAGATCGAGAACACGTCGTTATTCAATGTCCCGCATAGATACGTGAACTGGGGAATAAGCCCCACGAACGCGAGAGTGGCCAGACGGAAGCCATCCGTGAGAAAGGGAACAAGTTGCAGTGACCTGTAAATGACGAGAAGCGCGAGAACGCCCGCAGCGACGTTGGTAAGCCTCAATAGATGCAAGGCTCGAAACTTGCCGGCATAGGGGAACCCTTCTCCGGGCTGGTTATGATAGTATATGGCCGCGATGCCGTCGCTTCTGAAAGGATTCGGCTCGAATTCGAAGTCGATGTGGCTCTTGCCGGAGATGTTCAGCAACAGTCCCTGGAAGAAATAGTAGAGCGGAGTCTGAATCGCCTGGTTTCCCGCAGAGGCCAAGTCCTCAAGACGGCGATAGTCCGGCAGCCGCATCTCGTTTGAAATAAACTTGATGAAATAGAAATGGTGCTCTTCGTCCTGAGATTCGAAGACCGGTATGACGACGCTGTAGGAAACCGATGCAGTGACGAAAGCGAGGAAGGTTATAACCAGAAACGCGAGGCGCCACCGCTCCGGGCCGCAGGAAGATGTCGGAGAACATTCCATAGACTGCTTGCTCAGCCTACTTCCACAATGCCCTTATGCTTTGAGCACTTTTCCCCGGTCGCCCCGCCGCCGCGCTTGATGTCCGGCGCGCGCCAAAGGTACTCGAACTGCTTGAGATACTCCTCGGTATTCTCCTCCCGCGCCTCGGCGCCCGACACCTTCAAGTCAATGACCTGAAAAACGAGTTTTCCCTGCTCTCTTGAGGCCTGAGGATCGAGATAGTAGAGATGGCCGGGGTCGGAAGGAACCGTCACGAATACGCCCGATTCGTAGCCGGAAGGCCTCTTGGCGCCCGGCTCAATGATGATGCCCTCGACGGGAGCGCCGGCATTCATCATCCCAAGCTTGATCACCGTTCCATGACCAGCCTTGCGGAGTTTCTCAAGTAGATTGTCAAGCTCGGGAGACTTCATCAAAGAGCCTCTTTGCGCCACCAAGTATCAGTTTCTTGAAACTGCGTCGTGATTCTCCCCCTCACCCCAACCCTCCCTGAGGGTGAGGGGTTTCGGTTACGGTTGGCCTGACGATCATCTATATAATAGCACATTTCGGATTATGTCAAGTTGTGGCGTGCGTGTGCGTGCCCGTAACTTGAAAGCGCTGGCAGGAATATGGTAGTGTTAAGCGAAACAGGGAGTCGCCTGATGCCGTGAGCCGTTTCTTCGGACCTCTCTTGATTAAGGCTTGCGCATGCCATCGGACCCAAAGAAAAAGCCGGAAGACCAGGAAAGACAAAAAGGGAATCCCGTTCCCTCCGAGGACAGGGGTCAACTCGCGCGCTTCTGCTGGGTCTTGTTGCGGAACGCGCTGAACGATTCCGAGTGGCGCACACGCGCGTGCGCGGCATGGGGCCTCGGAGTCGCCGCTGAACGACTGCCCGCCGACGTGCTGAAGCCTGCCCTGGATGCATTGGCCGAAGCGATGCTCGACCGCGATGGTTTCGTGCGATTCTGGGTCGTGGATGCGATAGGCAAGCTCGGGTCGGAAGAGCAAATAAACACGGTCCGCGCCGCGCTCAATGATAAAGATGACTACGTCCGCATCAACGCGGCGAAGGCGCTCAGTCAATTGGGGGAGACGGAAGGCTCAAAAGTCCTCGTGGATACGTTGGGAATGACTCCCAGCGTTATCTCGCCCGGTTCTCCCGACCACAGCAGTCGTCGCGCATGGAAACTGAAGGTATTCGTGGTAGAATGCCTCGGCGAGATAGGGTCGTTGGCCGCGATTTCTCATATAAGCACGATGCTTCACGACCCGCATTGGCCGGTCCGCGCGAGCAGCGCCTGGGCACTCGGAATGATTGGCGACCGGAGCGCCGTCCAGGCGTTGCGGCCGCTCCTGCATGACAGGGAGAAGCTCGTGCGTGTGAGCTCGGCTGAGGCGCTTGGAAGGCTCGGCGAAGACAACGCAATGGCCATTCTTAAGGCAATGCTGGTCGACGATGACAAGCGGGTGAAATACAAGGCTTCGGAATCGTTGGCAAAGCTCGGCTACAGGACCGGGGTCGAACTACTCGTGGACGCCCTGAAGGACCCCGACTCCGCCATACAGTCCATGGCAGTCACCGCTCTCGGCAAGCTCGGCGACACCTCGGTCGCAAAGGCGCTCGCCGAGAAACTCGACAGCGAGAACTGGCAGATGCGCGCCGATGCTGCCGTAGCGCTCGGGCGGCTCGGCCACAAAGAATCGGTCGCCACCCTCAAGATAATGCTTGAAGACCCGGTGAAGAACGTACGTGTATGCGCGGCCGTCGCCACGCTGATGCTCCTCGGAAGCTAGCGCCTTCTCGCACCCTCCCTCTTCGCCTTTCGACCCCGTTGACATCGTGATTCCCACATCGT
>CAZEBC010000092.1:1281-15595 GCA_964510165.1 uncultured bacterium | reverse complement strand
CGAATACGTCGATACTGCTTGACATCATTTTCGGGGTGCGATATAATTTGAACGCGGAAGGCAACGCGGGAAAAGGGGGACCACTGTGGCTGTTATCGAGAGCAGCAAGTCGCTCGGGCAGATACTTCTGGCTCAGGGCGCCATCACGCAAGAGCAGTTGCAGGATGCCCTTAAGCGCCAGCAGACGCGCGCGAGCAACCGGCGTCTGGGCGACGTTCTGGTAAGTTTCGGGTATATAACCTCCAAGCATCTTGCCGAAGCGCTTGCGACCCAACTGAACCTCCCTCTGGTCAATCTCGCGAATCTCGAAATATCAGAGGAGTTGATTGAGTTTGTCCAGGCCTCGATAGCGAAAATCTACCAGGTGATCCCGGTCAGAAAAGACGGCAAGAATCTTTATGTCGCGATGGCCGACCCGACCAATCTTGGCGTTGTGGACAATCTGCGGCTCCTGCTCGAGTGCAACATCAGCCCTGTCATCGCCACGCCCGAGGACATCAAGGAGGCGATTCGCAAGTACTACGGGCTCGAGGAAGTCACCGTTGACACCATGTTGTCTCAGGTCAGCGGCGACAGTCTCAGCACCGTGTCGAGCTTGAGCGTGAGCAGCCTCAGCGTGGAGAGCATCGAGTTCGACGGCTCCATCATGGAGGGAAGCGATGACGAGGAATCGGATGAGGGGCCGATAATCAAGCTTGTGACCCTGCTCATCCTCGAAGCGTTCAGGCATCGGGCGAGCGATATTCACATAGAGCCTTTCGAGCGCGAGCTGAAAGTGCGGTATCGCATTGACGGCGTGCTGCACGAGGTGAACCCGCCTCCCAAGGCACTGCAAAACGCCATCCTTTCGCGTCTGAAGCTGATGGCCGGAATGGACATTTCCGAGAAAAGGATTCCGCAGGACGGTCGTATCAAGATTCAATTAATGGGCAAGGACATTGACCTTCGCGCGTCGGCGCTGCCAGCCATTTACGGCGAGAGCTTCGTGCTCCGTATCCTTGACAAGAGCAGCCTGGCGCTCGATTTGCGCGACTTGGGTTATGCGCCGGATACCCTGAGAACGTGGGAGGGACTTCTTCACATCCCGACCGGCATCGTGCTGGTGACCGGGCCGACCGGTTCGGGCAAGACGACGACGCTGTACGCTTCCTTGAACACCATCAATACGCCTGAACGCAAGATAATCACTATTGAGAACCCGGTTGAATACGTGCTTTCGGGCATCAATCAGGTGCAGATTGAAGAAGAAATAGGGCTCACATTTGCCGCAGGACTGAGGTCCATTCTGCGGCAGTCGCCGGACATCGTGATGGTCGGTGAAATCCGCGACAGCGAGACGGCGGAAATTGCCATCAGGGCGTCGCTCACCGGCCATTTGGTGTTCAGCACGCTTCACACCAACGACTCGGCGGGCGCGCTGAACCGACTCATCGACATGGGCATCAAGCCCTTCCTTGTCGCGTCGGCCGTGCAGGCCGTCTCGGCCCAGCGCCTCGTGCGAAAGATATGCAAGAGCTGCAAGACCGAAGACCATCCGACCGATGAGAAACTGCGGCACGTAGGCCTCAATCCCGATGAGGTGCGGGATATCACGTTCCATAAGGGAGCCGGCTGCGAGAGCTGCAATCGGCGAGGCTATCATGGTCGGACGACGGTGCTCGAACTTTTGGTCATGAACGAGACTATCCGCGAGATGGTGCTCAGGCGCGAGCCCACGAACAATCTGAAGAACCAGGCTCGCCGCATGGGCATGAGGACGCTGCGAGACGACGCATGGCTCAAGGTATTCAACGGCACCACCACCATCGAAGAAGCTGTGGCGATAACTCAGATGGACGACCCCATCCCCGGGTTGAAATTGGTGAAGAGCGTATCGTAAAGAACGGTGAGTAGAGAAGGAGAGTGAATCAGTCTTGACTCTCGGAACCAGGAATCTGGGAGAAATCCTGATTGAGAACGGTGTCATCACCGCCGCCCAACTCGAGGAAGCCCTTGAGAAGCAGCGCGCCTCGCAGGAGTTCCTTGGGCGCACCCTCGTCAGCATGGGGTACGCCAGCGAGCAAGACATCGTTAATGCCCTTGGGATTCAACAGGGCATGGAGCAGATCAATCTTGCCCAGATTTCGATTGATTCCGAAGTTCTGAACCTTGTCACTCCCGACATCGCGCAGTTTTACAATATTATTCCCATCAGGAAGAGCGACGGCGTGCTCACCATCGCCATGGCCGACCCGCTCGCCATCAATACGATTGACGACCTGAAGGTCATACTCGGCTGCGAAATAGAAGGGGCCGTCAGTTCTCAGAGCGAGATAGCCGCTGCAATCGAGAAGTATTACGGATACCAGGAGCAATCCGCCGCTGCGCTCATCGATGAACTGTTCGCCGACGTCGAGAAGGTCATTGACGAGAACATCGGCAAAGGAACCCGCGAGGAGATCGCCGATGCCAGCAACCTGATATCCCTTGCCCACGAGGGTCCCGTCATCAAGCTGATCAACCTGGTTATTCTCCAGGCGATCCAGAGCCGTGCGTCGGACCTTCACTTCGAGCCGTTTGAGGAAGATTACCAGGTGCGGCAGCGCGTTGACGGCGTGCTCTACAACATTGCGACCCCGCCCAAGCATCTGGCCTTGGCCGTCAGCTCGCGTTTGAAGGTCATGGCCAATCTTGACATTGCCGAACGCAGGCTTCCGCAGGACGGCCGCATACAGCTCACACTGGGCGGAAAAGATATCGACCTTCGAATTTCGTTTTTGCCGACGATGTTCGGCGAGAGCATCGTGATTCGTATTCTCGACCGCAGCGCCGTCATGATATCCCTTGACGGTCTCGGACTTGAAAAAGAACAACACGACATCATAAAAGACCTTATCCAGAGGCCGAATGGAATCATTCTTGTCACCGGGCCGACCGGTTCGGGCAAGACCACAACCCTGTATGCGTGTCTCAACGAGTTGAACGACCCTCAATGGAAGATCATCACGACCGAAGACCCTGTAGAGTATCAGGTCAACGGCATCGTGCAAGTGAATATCAATGAAAAGGTCGGGCTTACTTTCGCGAAATGTCTGAGGTCGATTCTCCGCCAGGACCCCGATATCTGCATGGTCGGCGAGATTCGCGACCTCGAAACCGCCGCGCTCGCGGTGGAGGCCTCGCTTACAGGCCACCTTGTCTTCAGCACTCTTCACACCAACGACGCCCCAAGCACCATCACCCGTATGATCGATATGGATGTCGAGCCCTTCCTGCTCACGTCCACGATCGAGGCCATCATCGCCCAGCGACTCGTCAGGAAACTGTGCCTGTTCTGCCGGGAGGAGTACGAGCCCTCTGACGAAGAACTGGCAGCAATCAACCTCACCCGTGAGGACATTAAAGGGAAGAAGATATATCGTGCTCGCGGGTGCAAGGAGTGCTTCCACGTCGGATACAAGGGGCGTACCGGTATCTATGAACTGATGACCTTGAATGACGAGCTTCGGGACTTGATACTCAAAAGATGCTCGACCGGAGAGATACGTGATGCCGCCATCAAAGCCGGCATGCGCACACTGCGTGAGGCCGGCATATTGAAGATACTTGCGGGCATCACGTCCATCGAAGAAGTACTGGGCGAGACCATGGGCTACGCCTGAACATCCGCGCCCATCATTTCTGCAGGGCTTGAAGCCAACATGTCGTACGACTCTCCCGTCCGTCTGATGTCAGACTCGCTGTAACATAGCATTACGTGAGGTGCACCACATGCGGAATAGGGGTTGCCGTGCTTGTTGCGGCACCTATGAACGGCGCGGCCGATTTCTCGGGCCTTTCTATACCGACCGTTCGTTTAAGATGAAGATTGCAGGCATCTGGCGCATTCATGTCACGTTCTGTTACTCATTGTCGATGTGGATAAGTCTGTGGACAGAATCGGCTCATATTCTTGCTGGTTTCATGCTAACATTTGTGATATCAAGGTGTTATGCTCGATGGGCTTGGATGTTGATAACTTTGTGGATTGGTTTTAGAGAGACAGCGGCGCGGGTCTGGATTAATCGTTCGGTATTCGCATGAAGAAGCAACTCTCGGCGGTCTATCCCCAGTACACGTTTGAGAATTTTGTTGTCGGGTCCTGCAACTTGTTTGCGCATTCCGCAGCCAGAGGTGTAGCGGAGCGGCCGGGCGAGCTCTACAATCCGCTGTTCATTTACAGCGGGGTGGGCTTGGGCAAGACGCATCTTCTGCATGCGATTCGGCATTACACTTTGTCGAGGCATCAGGAAAGTCTGAAGGCCTTGTACCTGTCTACCGAGCAATTCACAAACCAACTTATTTCGGCGATACAGACGGGGTCTACGCAGGAGTTCAGACGGCGATTCCGAGAGATTGATTTCCTGCTCATTGATGATATTCACTTTATAGCCGGCAAAGACGCCACGCAGGAGGAGTTTTTTCACACCTTCAACGCGCTGCACGATAAGAAGAGGCAGATAGTGATTTCGTCCGATCGGGCTCCGAAGCAGATACCCACGCTTGAGGAGCGGCTTGTGAGCAGGTTCGAGTGGGGGCTTGTGACCCGTATTGAACCGCCTGAGTTCGAGACGCGCGTCGCGATTCTCGAGAAGAAGACGAGGAGCTGCAAGGCGGACATTCCGCGTGAGGTTGTGCTCCTGATAGCGGAACGGATTGATTCGAATATCCGCGAATTGGAGGGCGCTCTGACCAGAGTCGTGGCCGCGGCGAGCCTGCGCGGCGAAGCGCCGACGGTTGAACTCGCGCGGGAAGTGCTCAAGGACCTTTTCGAGCGGACCGCTCCGCGCGACCTCACGGTCGAGGACATAAAGCAGATTACGGCGAAATTCTTCGAGGTCAAGCTCTCCGAGCTTTCCTCGACGCGCCGAGGGCGCTCCGTTGCATTTCCCCGTCAGGCGGCGATGTACCTGACGAGAAAATTCACCACGGCATCGCTTGCCGAGATAGGCCGGGCCTTTGGCCGCAAGGACCACACCACGGTATTGCACGCCTGCCGAAAGATCGAGGACAAGATGAGAACCGATCCTTCCTGCAAATCCCTCATGGACGCCCTCAGCAAGAGGATGCGGTCTCCCGACTGACAAGAGATACTGCACGAGAGCGATGGATTACGGGAAATCATGGGTGCCGACTTTGGCAGGGACCTTGAATATCTCCTCGATTTTGTTTTTGATGCCGTCAAGATTCATGGGGCAGTTCATGACGGCATGCGCTTTCTTGACGCAGGTGCCGAAGTAGATCTCATCCACTTTTTCTCCGAGTTTCTCGAGGACACCCATCTGCAGTTGCAGTTTCGGCAGGACGAGTCCGGGGCAATCGCCGCAACTTGTCTTGAACACAAGCCTGACGTCGCTCTGTCCCTCGAAGGCGAAGGCCTTGTCGTTGACGGCCTTGTAGCACTTCGCGCAACCGACGCAGCTTTGGTCCTGGATTCTCTTGCAGTAGATGATGCCGACGTTCCTAGCCATGTTTCACCTCTCTCCTCGGAATGGTGTCTTGCCCCCCGCAGCTAATTTCTAGCAGTTTCTCGCGGAAATGTCAATCGGACGGTTTGTGGTCCAATTTATGAGTTGGATGATATATAATGCAGCCGCTACGCATGGAAACGGGAAGCGACGCCGAGTGCGGCCAGGCGTTTGACCGGACGCGGCAAGGGTTTGCTTGAAATCAAAGGCAAGGAGCGGGTATGGCGCGCGGTGAACGACTAAGAGGGAAAGTGGCGATTATCACTGGAGCCGCGAGCGGAATCGGTCGGGCAACGGCTGTCTTGTTTGCGCGTGAAGGCGCGACGGTGGTGCTTGCCGACGTGAGTGAGCACGCGCTGGCAGAAGTGGCGGGAGCCATAGCCGGGCAGGGCGGAGAGGCGGTTTTCCGGAAGACGGACGTTTCGATCGAAGAAGAAGTGAAGGCGCTCATCGAGTTCGCGATTGACACCTATTCGCAGGTGGATATCCTCTGCAACAATGCGGGAATAGCAAGCGGCTATCCCAGCGTGGAGGACGAGGATGCCGGCGAATGGCGGAGGATATTCGAAGTGAATCTGATGGGGGCGGTGTACGCGACCAAGCACGTCGCACGGCACATGCAGGCAAGACGCTCGGGCGCGATCGTGAATACGGCGTCGGTCGCCGGGATTCGCTCCGGCGCGGGGGGCAACGCTTATAGCGCGAGCAAGGCGGCGCTCATCAATTTCACGCAGACGTCCGCCTGTGACCTTGGCGGATACAACGTGCGTGTGAACGCGGTGTGCCCGGGCTTGATCGAGACGGGCATGACGAAGCCGGTGTTCGAGTACGCGCGCCAGACGGGGAAAGAATCGAGGCTGGGCTACCGTTGTGAGCTACGGCGCTATGGTCGGCCCGAGGAGGTGGCAGCGGCCATTTTGTTCCTCGCCAGCGATGAAGCCAGCTACGTGACGGGGCAGGCGCTTCCCGTTGACGGGGGCAATACGGCTTCGCTTAACCTGCCGGGCATGAAGGTGTGACTGGGCTGGAGTTCTTGATTCTGGCGGTTTGTTCGAGTCGAATTTCGTATTGAATGAGTGACTATTTAGAACCGTCTAAGATAGTGGATGGACAAAAGGCTTGTTTAGATTGGACGGGAGGTCAGAACATGAAGGTTGGCTTTGGGTTTTGCAGGTTGCTCGTCACGGGATTACTGGCTGTTGGACTGCTGGGATTCGGGCTTTCGGGGAATGCGCTCGCGCATTCGTGGCATCATGGCCACAGCCATTTCTCGGTGGGGTTCAACTTCAATGTGCCGGTTTATCCGCGGCCGTACTATGTGTATCCTGCGCCGTATCCATATCCCTATGGATACTACAGGGCTTATCCGTACCCTTACCCGTACCCCTATGTATATCCGTATCCGTACAGGGGGTACTACTATCACGGCTACGGGTATCGCTATTAGAGACTGAGTCACGTGCGCAATCGTCTTTATGACGGAGGCACGATTTTGACATACTTGAATGAGGAAGGGGGTGTCTGCATTGAGGAGACACCTTGGCATAAAGAAGTTGCTGGTTGTGGCCTTGCTGTCTGCGGGGTTGCTCGGGTTTGGCATGACCGGGGACGCGCTCGCGAGGGGCGGTCACCACGGTCGTCACTTCGGACATCACAGCGTTCGCGTACATCACGGCCATCACTTCGGACACAATTTTGGCCACCATCGCTTCGGTCATCATGGGGTCCATTTCAGGCATCGAGCACATCACTTCGGACATCACCCGTTCCATTACCAGGGTCACTTCTTCCCCGGCCATCACTTTGGACATCGCCATCACAGCAGGGTTGGGGTGCACTTCAGCTTTGGTTTTTGATGGAGCGTAATTTGGGCAGGCGGCTGTAACCGAGCCGTCGAGCCGACATTTCGGAGCCGCCATTCAGCTTTGTTTGGCGGCTTCTTGTTTGTTTGGTGTATAGTGGAAGGAATGAAGATTTCAAGGACTGAGATACAGGAGTACCGCCGGCGTCGCTGGCGGATGAATCCCTCGTCACGACTCCGGTCTCTTGAGGAGGCGGCCACGTTTCTTGACGATGTGGGTATGTCTCTCCTCTTTGCCTGTCGGGATATCCCGCTGCCGAAGCTGAACGACTGCTCCGCGGGCAGCGATTACGAGTGGTGGGAGTGGAAGGACCTGCTGCAGGTGAAGAAGCTGGCGTATAACGGTCGCATGGTGCGGCGGAAGGCGACGCTGGTCTCGATGCGCTTGTTGCCCGCGTTTCTTGCAGCATATCTCACTGGCGGCGGATACGCCATGTACGAGGAGGAGTATTACTGGGGGAAACTTGGCAAGCTGGCCAATGAGGTGGCCGAGTATCTGGACCGTCATGGGCCGACGCCAGTTGACCAGCTTCGCCAGGCAGTTGTGCCGTCCGGCAAGGACAATACTCGGCGCTTCCACGCGGCTCTGTTTGAGCTTCAATCGAAGTTTAAGATTGTTACGGCTGGTTTGGAGGACAGGAGCTGGGGCGTGCGCGTGCTTGACCTGTTCATGAATTGGGCGCCGCCGGAAATCGAAAGGACCGCCGAAAGCATGTCACGTGACGAGGCGCTTGCGCGGATCACATCGGCATTTATGGATACGGCGGGCGCCGTGCCGGAGGCGCAGATTCCGCGCATGTTCGGCTGGTCTCTCAAGGAGACGCGAGAGGTTATCGAATCGCTTTTCTTGGATGGATCTTTGAAGCGGGCGCGCATCGGGAGTGAGCGCGTTCCGATGCTTGTGAGCGAACGCATGAAATTTGTGAGAACAGAATGATGCGGCAAGCAAAAGACCGTAATGGGGACACCATGCTGCATGGTGTCCCCATCCATTACACGGTATTTGTGATCTGCTTTGGCGTCAACGCTCCCGGCTGTCACATCATGGCCCCGTCACCATAAATTCGACGCAGTGTGAGCTTTCGTAGCTCATTCCTGTGCCGGTCATATAGGACTCGACGCAAACCTCATGTATCTGCCCAGGTATCAATAACCCGGCGGGCACTGGGAAGCTGGTACTGTTCGCGGGCAGGTCCACGCCGAACTCGAGGTCGACGGTTCCCTCCGAGTCCAAATCAATCCAAATCACCTCTACGTTGGTGGAGACGGGATTCCAGGTAATGGTTGGAGTCGTCGAGACCGTTTGCCCATGAGCTGGATAGGTGATGGTGGGCCGTTCAGGCATCAAAGTCAGGCGTTGCAGCAAGAACGGGAAGGGCACATTCTGGCCAGATTGCCGGACGATCAGTTCATAGTATCCGTCGGGCAGCATCGAGACGAGTGTATTCCACAGGTCCGATCTTTCCAGTTCGATTTCGGTCATGCCTGCGGGGTTGCTTGGCATGAGCGGCACCGGCTGGGCGTAGCTCGGGTGTCTCAGCGATACGCTCTGAATGCCTGATCCCTCGACTTCAAACCCCAGCGTGCCCTCCAGAGTCGGGTTCGTTCCGAATTTTTCCTTGCCGATCTCAACGAACACATCCAAATCCCCTTGCTGTTGAATGGCTCGCCTGGTTTCCGCGGTTGCGGTTGCGGCAAGCAGCAGAGCGAGCATTGTGATTCCGACTGCAAAAAACCTCTTGCCCATAGCGCATCCTCCGTGAAATTGTCATGACCAACAATGCTTCTCCTTCTTGCCAATCCGATGTCGCCGCTTTCTGCTTTATTCCTCACCTCCCGGAATTTCGGTAACCCGGTCCTCTGCTTTCCACTATTAGGCCTTTTCGTTTAAAGCATCGCGTAAATATTATCATAAACATTCCCTTTTTGCAAATAGATTTCCAATCAGAGACGGCGGCCGTGCTTTGGGCAAGCGCGCCTCGCCTGATACGGCCGTGTCGAACGGTGAGAAAAGACTCTGGAGAATCATGTCTTCGCGTCCTCTCACGTGCCCACTTATGTGCAACATCACTCACCTTCATGCACGAAGGAAAGTTCACATCGCTGCCTTGTCTACATTCTAACCATCAATCCTGCAATAGCTTGCGTTTATTGGCGCGCCGCGCTTCCGTTGTGGCACAGAAAATGCTCTGACAAAGACGCGAGTCCATTCATTTGCCCGTTGGGGAATTGTGCTTGTCCACAGGAGAGGCCGAAGGTGCGCCCATTCACTCGAAGTGTTGCGGAGGACGAGCCGCAACATTTAAGGGGTGTAAAGGCCCGTTTTGGGATACTCGGATTTCTGCTCGTCATGGCGGTGGTAGTTTCGCCCATGGAGAAGGTGGGCTTCTATTACCTGCCGTCGGTGATGGTCCTCATCACGCTGGCGCTATTCAGCAATTTTCTTTCATTTCTCTGGATTGTATGGGGGAAGGGGATCCGCTACAGGATTTATTTCGCGGCGCTTGTGGATGTATGCCTGGTGACGGCTGCGGTCCACTATGTCGGCGGGATAGAATCGCCTGCGTCCTGGATATATGCCGTGGTCGCCATCGCCTATGCGTCGCTCTACGGCATGCGTGCGGGCATCTCGACGGCGGCGATAAGTTCGGTATTGTACTCATCGCTGTTGTATGCGGAGTATGCCGGCCTCATTGAGCACATTCCGCGCTCCTACCTTAATCCCGTCTATATCCATGAGAGCCCTTCATACCTGGCCATCAAGCTGTTATGCGACAATTTCCTCTTCTTCACCTCGGCGATTGTGTCGGGGCTTCTTTCTGAGCGGCTGATCAAGCACAAGCGCGAGCTGGAAGACATCAACGAGGAACTTCGCAAGGAGATTACAGAGCGCCAGCGAGCGGAAAAGGCGAGGCGCGACAGCGGCGCCAAGTATCAGGCGCTTGTCGAACAGTCCTTGCAGGGTCTTGTTGTCATCCAGGATTTCCGCATTGTCTTTGCGAACCCTGCGCTTGGCGACATTTTGGGTTACAGCGTTGAGGAACTTTTGTCTCTCTCATCTGAAAAAGTGCAGGAGCTTGTGCATCCCGATGACCGGAAGGCTGTGTGGGAGCGTTTCAAGGAGCGGTTGGAGAGCAAGGGTGAGCCCGCGCGATACGAGTTCAAGGCAATCAAGAAGGACGGCACGGCGAGCTGGCTCGAGATGCTCGCAAGCCGGATTGAATATCGTGGTGGGCCTGCCGTGCAGGCCATCTTCCTGGATATAACCGAACGGAAGCGGGCCGAGCAGGCGCTTCGTGAAAGCGAGGAGCGATACAGGCTTCACTTCGAACACGTGAACGACTGCATATATTCCTACGATTCCAACTATTGTGTGACGAGTGTGTCGCCTTCGGTTGAGAGGCTGTTGGGCTACAGGCCGGAAGAATTGATAGGGCGCAATTTCGGGGAACTGAACGTTCTGGCGCCGGAGTATTTTGAAAAGGCGCTTGAGGAGGCGGGCCGCGTGTTCGCGGGCGAACGCATCATTTCGAGCGAATACGAGTTCATCACAAAGGAGGGCAAGCGCAGGCTGGGCAGCGTGAGCGGAGCGCCTCTGATGAGGGACGGCAAGGTGATAGCCGTCGTCTCGGTGGCGCGCGACATAACCGACCGCAAGCAGCTTGAGCGCCAATTGATGCAGGCGCAGAAGATGGAGAGCATCGGCACGTTGGCGGGCGGGATAGCCCACGATTTCAACAATCTCCTGGGAGGCATCCTCGGATACGCCTCGTTCATGAAGACCAAGCTTTCCAAGGAGCATGAGTTCTTCAATTACGTGAACACGATCGAGAGGAGCGCCAGCCGCGCGGCCGAACTCACGGGCCAACTGCTCGCGTTTGCGCGGGGCGGCAAGTACGAGGCCAAGATCATCAACCTGACTACCGTCATACATGATGTTCTCGAGATAATCGGGCGGACCTTTGACAAATCCATTGTCATCGAGGCGCATTTGTGTGAATCGCTGCCCACAGTCGAGGCCGACGCCGCCCAGATGCAGCAAGTGCTCATGAATCTCTGCGTGAACGCGCGTGACGCAATGCCGAACGGAGGAAAACTCATCATCGAAACGGGCGCGGTGGTTCTCACGGAGGAATATCTGAAGACCCATGCGGATGCGCGCCCCGGGGCCTATGTGATCCTGTCGGTGACCGATACCGGCATCGGCATGGATTCAGCGACCATGCAGAGGGTGTTCGAGCCGTTCTTCACGACGAAGGAAGAGGGCAAGGGAACGGGCCTGGGACTCTCGATGGTATACGGGGTCGTCAAGAATCACGGGGGCTATATAAACGTGTATAGTGAAGTGGGTGAAGGCTCGACGTTCAAGATATACCTGCCCGTAAGCGGAAAGATGGAAGCCAAAGACCCCGCAGGGTGCGAGCCTCCGCTCAAAGGGAATGAACTGATACTTGTGGTTGATGACGAGGATTCGATTCGTGCGTTGGCGAAGGATATACTGGAGAACTACGGATACAGGGTCATAGTCGCGGAGGACGGGGAGGAAGCCGTCAGAATCTACCAGGAGTTACTCGATAAGATCGACCTCACGATATTGGATATGATCATGCCGCGCATGGGTGGGCGGGAAACGTTCCTGAATCTGAAGAAACTCAATCCCGGGGTGAAGACGCTCCTGTCAACCGGCTACAGTCAGAACGGGAAGGCAAAGGAAATCCTTGACAGCGGAGTCATGGGCTTCCTGCAGAAGCCCTACCACGCCGAGGCGCTTCTCTCGAAGGTAAGGACCGTGCTCGATTCCTGAGGCCGTGCTGCTCTCTGCCACGCCAAGCTATCGTGAATCCACCTGCTTGATCGGCACGTATATCTCGAATGGGTATATCTCATCTGCAAGGCGGTAATTGTACCCGATAAAGTTCCATGCGGTCGGCCAGTTCCGAATGAACTGTTTCGTCTCAAGAGTGTCGGTATTGACGATGATTGCGGCCGGCCTTTCGCGCTCGATCTGACGGGTGAGGTCAATATCAGAGAAGTTGGGGAATGCGTTCCGTGCCGCCACGCCCGCGACGCTCTGCCAGACGAAGTCGTTGGTCTTTCCCGACAGCCCTTCCCGCTCCGCGAGGAAATACAGCATGCGCCCCCAGGTGTCGGTCGAGAACAGCCTGTCGCCCGGCCGCGTGATCTCGGCGGTCCTGCGAGTCGTCTCCAGGAACGCTTTCATGTGAGGACCCTGGAGGGGAGCGGCATAGAAACCGTCGAGGAAGTGTAAGGTAATGCCTCTTGCTCGTTCGAACTCAACGGGCAGCCTGGGCGCAAGAGAGAGCCTGTCTCCGTACAGGTAAAGCCCTCCGTTCCGAGACAAGACCACGAGGAAGTTGAACCTGATCATCATGACAAAGCTCGGCAGCAGCAGCCCAAAGACAAGTGTGCCTGTAAGGAGTCTGGCCGCCGCTCTGTGGGCGTGTGCGATCGGGGCGAGATAGTCGGACCACGAGTCGCAAAACCTTTGCAGCAAGAAACCAAACAGGACGAAGAAGGGAAGCTGAGCAGTTGAAACGTGGCCGGGGTCCGCCCGTGGGTAGGCATCGAGAAGGTTGACGATCGCATAGATGAGGAGCGCCTGCAGCATCAGAAGCGGCGTGATATCTTCCCCTCGTATGAGCTTTGCGGAATCCCTGAAGATGATAAGTAGGCCCCACGCCATGCACAGGATCATCGAAACGCCCGTTACTCCGAGGTGGTGCAGCATCAGAGAAGATTTCTGCGCGAAATAGAAGGAACCCGGCACGGCCAAAACAATTACGGCCGCTATCGCCGCGACCGGGTGTCTCCATCTCTTCCCGCGCTCGTTTGACGTGCTCATCGCGAGGTACATCACGTATGCGATGAACAGTGTAAGCCCCGAATAAGGGAGCACGCTTGCTCCGCCGAGCAGCGGGAGCGAGTAATTGCTGTAATACGCCGATGCGGTCCGGTAGGTATTAAGAAAATCTCCCAGCGCCCCGTGCCAGGCAAAGTACACAACCTGCAACACCTGCCAGACCACTATCCCCACCGACAAAAGAAAATACGAACGAAGGGTCTCCGTAAAATTGCACCAGAGAATTGACCCGGCAACCTGCGCCCGCAGCACCAGGAATGAGAGCCAAAGAGTGTATGCGAGCACAAGGGCGAACGGAACGAGGAAGAATGCCAGCATGTCAACGGCGATTCCGAATCTCAAGAGCATGGCGCCCACCAGGCTCGCACCGACCACGGCGCCCACTGTTTCAACCACCGCAGCGGGTCTGCCCAAAGGATGTTCGCGCTGGGACGCCACCCCAGAGTAATGGTGGCTCAAATCCCTGGTCATATCCCGGCAGAAAAAGAACAGGAAGAGCGCCGATATGTTGAAGACGGCGACGGTCGGCTTGAACAGGCTGCCAAGCCCGACGGCCAGCCCGGCCAAAAAGACATAGCCGCTTCGCCTGCTTTCCACGTAGCGAAGAATTAACCACAGGCCCAGGAATCCCAGGAATTGGCTGATATGACTCGGGTAGAGAAAGGTGCTTGTGTTGATGAAGGGGTCTCCCCACCAGATGATGAAGATGAACACACTCAGAAACGCAAAGGCCGGCTTGACCAGCCGGCGTGAGACGACATAGACGAGCGCTATGGTGGCCAGTTTCAGAAGGACCACAAATGTTCTCAGCACCACCAGGTTGATCCCAAAAAGCCTGAATAGCCACTCGCCAAGCAGATAGAAACCTACTCCGTACACCGAGTAGAAGTCGCGGTGTGGAAGTTCGCCTTTCAGGCATCTCTCGAACTGGTATGCAATGGTTCCTTCATCGGGAGGATAAAGTATGCTCTTATACAGGAGGGAGAAATACAGCAACCCGATTATGAGCAGGAGGACGACATGAATGATGTCTTTGCGGGATGATGACTTGCCGAGATCCATTGATATGTTCTGCATTCCAAGACG
>CAZEBC010000092.1:0-1181 GCA_964510165.1 uncultured bacterium | reverse complement strand
TATGATGACTACGGGCCGGGCATCTATTGGCTGGGCGCGGCCCTGTTCCGGCTGTTCGGAACAAAGATAATCGTGATCAGGATTTTTCTGGTGGTCCTGAAGTCGGTCATGGCGGTCCTGATATTTCTGATTGCGCGGAAAATGATGCCTTCATTTTTCGCGCTGATCGCCGGGGTGCTGTTCATCCTGAACTGGGGCGACCCGTTGCTTCCGGGAATCAACATTCTCTATGCGGGTCATTTGTGCCATTTCCTGGCGCTGGTTGCCGTTGTGGCGATGATCCGGTATATCGAGAAGGGCGCCTGGCGGTGGCTCATGCTCGCCAGTCTGTGCATGGGGATGAGCCTGCTCATCAAGTTGCCGACGGCGGTGATGGACCTCATCGGCTTCTCGGTGGTGCTGTGCCTGAAGGAACAGATCAAGCACAGGCCGGCCGAACCTCGTGTGGGAAAGATTCCCGAAGGTTGGCGTCTGCTCTTGAGGGCTGGAAAGAGCCTTGGTTTGGTAAGTGTCGCCGTGTTTTATCTCGCGTTGTTCGCGCGCGAGCACCTCGATGTGCACTATTTCTTCATCTTTCTCTTCCCGTATTTCCTGATTTTGGGCCACATGCTGGTCATCGAGACGGAGAACCTTCGGTCCTCGGAGGCCGACGCCGGTCTCCTCGGGTGTTACCGGGAAATCCTGATTCTGTGGGCGGTTCCGCTCGTGTTCTGGATAGACGTGCTGGTTTACTACCAACTGATCGGCGGTTTGGATGAGTTCCTCTACGACATGTTCGAGCTGCCGCTGGCAATAGATTTTTACAGGCCGATGGAGGATTATCGCCTGCATGCCGGCCTGGCGGCGGCCGCCGTTGCCGTAATCCTCCTATTTACTGTCATCGGCAAGCGTCTGAGGACGGAGAACGAAACCGGGTGGACATTGATGTGGCTGGCGGCGGCTGCGGCAGTCATTCTCCCGCCGGTCTCGATGTTCCTGCTGCAAACCCCTTACGAAGTCTGGCACACGCGCATGACGCACGTGCTCCCGATCGCGACCCTGCTGGTCTCGGCATGGCTGTTTATCCCGGCGTGGAGGAGAGATCGGTTTGACGAGGAGCTCGCCCGGCCGACGCTCTTGCTCGGGCTGGTCTTTGTCTTTGCCTGTCAATCATTCATGATGAGTTTCCCGAGAACCGACGA
>CAZEBC010000091.1:0-15606 GCA_964510165.1 uncultured bacterium | reverse complement strand
GTGCCGAACGTTCCGGCCAGTCAGATCAAGGGAGTGATCGTTACTCGCCAGGGGAAGCGCCAATATGGAGACGTGATCGTGGAGAAGGTGGACCCTCGGGGCGTGCCTTATTTTTGGATCGGAAACGGGGAGCCTCGCTGGACGGACGCGGCGGGCAGCGACATCAACGCGGTCCGCGCGAGGAAGATTTCGATCACTCCGGTTCATCTGGACCTTACCAACCATTCGGCGATTGAGAAGATCAGGAGTTGGAAGATACGGAAATGAGGGAAGCGCTTGCCCTATTCCTGTCGAGCTTTTTGTCGGCCAAGGGCGTGACGTTCGTGCTGGCGATGCTGCCAATCAGCGAGTTGCGGGGGGCGATGATCTACGCGGCTTCGCCGCTGGGAAACCTTCCCTTGGGCGAAGCGCTTGTTCTGTCAATCGTGGGTAATCTGATCCCGGTCTTGCCAATCCTTGTGTTGCTGGAGCCGATGTCGCGGCTTGGCAGCAAGTTTTCGCTCGGCGAGCGGTTCTTCAACTGGCTGTTCGAGAGGGCGCGCAGCAAGAGCGAGAAGGTGAGGCGTTACGAGGCGTTGGGACTGATGATGTTTGTGGCGATTCCCTTGCCCGTGACGGGCGCGTGGACGGGCGCAGCCGTGGCGTTCGTGCTCGGGATCAAGACGCGCGACGCGTTTCTTTCGATTGCAGCCGGCGTGATGATCGCCGGCGCTATCATGTCCGTGGCCGCTTACGGTACGGCGGCTCTGCTACGGCTGTTCCTCTAACATCTGGTCAATCCGTACGACTACGACTTCGGATTCAGGCTCCGGCAGAGCAGTTTCGTTGGGCGCCTCGGTTTGCTTGGGCGCCTCAGCCGATGGCGCGGACTCTTGTGGCGGCGGGTTGAAGGCGGCAGGCGCGCCAACGCGCAGGTCGACCACCAGGAAATCTCCGGCAAGCCCAACACCGTGGGGCAAGGACTCCGCGACTTTCCACTGGCCGCCCTCCGGATAGAAATAGAGGTCGCGTTCGACGTCGTAGTATATATTGACTTGCGGGTAGTAGTGGAAGGTGTAGGCGGGCGCGGGAGGCGGCGGTTCGGCCAGTGCCTTGGTGCTCACACCATCTGTCTGACATCCGATGAACGCCGCCAGCACAACTGCGCAGAACGAGAGCATCAACAACTTCGACGGGACATTGCGCGGCATGGTTGCCCTCCTCATTGTTTGTCGTTCACGTATCCCATGGACCGGTGAAGCGGTTTTTATAATTCTACCACTAACAAGGCCTTTCCGGCAACTTTGGGGGAAGGTGCGTGCAATTTCTTGACATGGACGGAGCGTAACGGTATAATTGTTTGGATTACCCAAGGCTAATTATGGTGGGCTAATGCCAAAGAGAAGACAGGCAGAGATGAGAAACAGCATGAAGTTAACCGAATATATATCGAAAGACTGCATAGTTTCTAACCTTAAGAGCAACGACAAGTTGCATGCGATACGGGAATTGACGCGACTCCTGCATAAGAAGGGCAAGATCGATGATATGGACGCCGTGCTGGAGCGGGTGCTGGAGCGCGAGAGCTTTGACAGCACCGGCATCGGTTCGGGGATAGCAGTGCCGCACGCCCGGGTGAACACCATCGACAGCATGTTGTGCGCGGTCGGCCGAAAAAAGGAGGGCATTGAGTATCGTTCGATCGACGGGAATCCTGTGCACCTCATGTTTCTGATCCTGTATCCGCCTTCCGACGCTCACAAGTATCTGTATTTCATCTCTTCGATATCGCGCCTGGTGCTCGACGAGAACCTCGTCGAAAGACTTATGGAATCGCCCTCCACGACAAGCATGTACAAAGTGCTCGAGCAGGCCAGCGAGGGGTTGATGTTGCACCCATCGGCCGCACCCGCAAGGTCTGATGATGACGCGCAAGGGAAAATGGTGAGGGGCACCGACTCGGACCTCGTGCTTCTGATACGATTGATGAGGCTTGAGAACCTGCGCGATGTGGAAAAGGGCGAGGGGGACGCGCTTGCCGAGAAGATCGAGCAGGTGCGTTCGTGCATAGCTTCCCGCCTGCTGGCTCACTATGACCGTTTGAAGGCGAAGGTCAGCCAGCCGGTGGTTGCCGTTGAGGAGGAAATTTGCCTCGGTTGCAACATCCAGCTCTCGTCTTCGTTCGCACAGGCGCTGCGCGATTCTCACACCGTGACGACATGTCCCAACTGCACCCGTTTCCTGTATGTAATCTGAAGGCCGGGTGTATTGGGGAGACCATTTACAAATTTCGGGGACATCATGCTGCATGATGTCCCCGAAATTGTTTCTCCTTCATTCATGGTGAGGAAGGTGGTTGCCGTCGTAGTGCAGGTGAAGATGCGGATGTTGGTGGCGGGTTCGCGCGTGACAATGTGAATGCGCGTGGACGAGGTTGTGTCTTTCGAGAAAATCCGTGTCGGTCAATATCTCCCGGGGCGCTCCTTCCCTGACGATTCCACTGTTTTCCCCCAGGACTGCTATCCGGTCGGCCATCTCGTCGGCAAGGTGCATGTCGTGAGTGGCCAGTAGCATTGTCTTGCCTTCGTCCTTCAAGTCGAACAATATGTCGATGAACTGTGTGGCGCTTCTGGGGTCGAGCCCTGCCGTAGGCTCGTCGAGCAACAGGAGTTCCGGCTCCATCGCGAGGGCGGTGGCGAGGGCGACCTTCTTCTTTTCGCCCTGGCTGAGATGGTGTGGAGCGCGGCGCCTGAAGTGTGACATATTCAGTTTTTGCAGGATTTTGTCGGCGCGGGCGAGCGCTTCTTCTTTGCCGACGCCGAGGTTGAGCGGCCCGAAGAGCACGTCGTCCAGCACTGACGTCGAAAACAATTGGTGCTCCGGATTCTGGAATACAAACCCCGTATGGCGGCGCACCTCAGAGGCGTTTTCGGGTGTGAGTTCGACCCCGAGAATGCGGATACTGCCAGTCCCTTTCAGAATTCCCACCAGGCAGAGAAGGAGGGTTGACTTGCCGGCCCCGTTCGCCCCGAGCAGCGCGATGCTCTCGCCGACATTGACCTTGAACGAGATGCCCTTGAGCGCAACGTGTCCGTCGGGGTACTGAAAGGTGAGGTCGGTCACCTGGATCGCGGGATGGAGGCGGTTGTTTTCGTTCATCATCTATCGCGAGTTTCCGCTTGAGGACCAGAGCGCGCGCCGTGCGCCCCTACAACTTGGCCGTTCATCCGTTTGTTTGGTTGCGGCTGAGCCGCTTTGCGTTGCTCAATGTCGTGCGCATAATGCTTTGCTGCAAAATGGATTCCCGCTTTCGCGGGAATGACAGAAAAGCTGGCGTTAGCAGCAATGTTCAGGCGTTCTTGGCGCCGGCCGGAGCGTCTTTGGACGTGCCGTGAGAGAACAGGTAAAATGCGGCTGCGGCCGCCGCTGCCAGGACCAGAACGCTTATCACTTGGGATATGGTCATTCCCAGGAGCATATGGGGATTATCGCCTCTGAAGAACTCGATGACGAATCTGGCCGATGCATACATGACCGCGTAGAGCCACATTACCTGACCGTTTCGGCTCTTGCGTTTGCGGAACTGGAAGAGTACAAGGAAGATTGCGAACGTGGCGAGAGACTCGTATACCTGTGTCGGGTGACGAGGATATTCGAGATGCGGGAATTGGATTGCCCAGGGCACGGTGAGGGCCGGCCTGCCGTAGCAACAGCCGGCCATGAGACACCCGATTCGCCCGATGGCCTGTCCGATAGCGATGCTTGGGGCCGCGATGTCCATGGCAAGCGGGATGGAGACCAGATTTCGCCTGCAGTACACGATGCCCGCCGCGACTGCGAAGATGAGTCCGCCGTAAAACACGAGGCCGGTCTGCTGCAGCCTGAGCAACTCTCTGGGGTGTTGGAGAGTGTATTCGAGGTTGTAGAACAGGATGTAGAAAAGCCGCGAGCCGACGATCGCGGACAAGATGACGATGATGCCCATGTCCGCCGCGAATTCCGGTTTGAGTCCGACTCGCTGGGCCTCGCGGGAGGCCAGATAAATCGCCGTGAGGAAGGCGATTGCCAGGAACGCGCCGTAAGTGTATAATTCGAACGGCCCAATCTTAAACAGGATTGGATGCATCCCTGGTCAACTCCTTTTTTTCGAGCAGGAAGTTCAGCAACAACAACCCCACGCCTATGCTGACCGAGGAGTCGGCCACGTTGAAGGCGGGCCAACCCCCGACCTTGATAAAATCGACGACGTACCCGAGCCGGTACCTGTCGATCAAGTTTCCCATTGCTCCGCCAAGGATCATGGCGCAGCCGATGCTCAGCAGGAAGGTTCGCGGCTCTACCGTTAGATAGAAATACAGGATGACAAACATGCTCATGACCGTTATCGCCATGAACACGTCGGGCATGCCGGGAAACAGGCCAAACGCGATGCCGCTGTTGTGAACGCGGGTGATCCAGACGCCCCCTGGCACCACCGTTATGGTCTCGAACAAGGTCAGGCCCTGTGTCACAAGCCACTTGGTGAACTGGTCTGCGAGCGTGACGATGACAATGACAGCGAGGAGAAGCGGAATGCGGAGAGTGGAATGAGTGTTCAGGTCAGTCACTGGGGAAATCTCGGGGTCCTTTCGCACGGTTTCACGGAAGACATCCTCCAACGCATCAGTATTTCTTTTCGACCTCGCGCGCGCAATCAATGCATAACCTCGCGTAGGGAATGACCTTCAGCCGATCGAAAAGGATTTCGTTATCGCACGAGACACATTTTCCATATGTTCCTTCCTCGATTCTCTCGATCGCCTCTTCTACCATGCGAAGCCTTTCATTTCCGCTGGAGGCGATGTTGAGTTCCATTTCGCGCCCGAAATTGTCGGTACCCACGTCGGCCATGTGGTACGAGTACCCGGAAAGGTCTCCGGTCGAGTCGCGTTGAGAGCGGTTCAGATTGTTCTCGGACAGATGTTGCAGTTCATCGGTCAGTTGGTCTCTCAATCGCTCGAGTTCCTTCTTCAACTGTTTGAGTTCCTTCTTATTCATCTGTCCCTCCCAGTTCCTTGATGCATCTCCTGCACAGCGAGGGATGCTCTTCCGACTCTCCTACGGACTCCCTGTAATTCCAGCAGCGCGTGCACTTTTCGCCGTCAGCTTTTCTTATTGCCACCGCAACGGCCTCGTCCTTGACGAAAATATCCTCTGGAAGTTCCTCGCCGGGCGAATGCAGTTCCACCTGCGACACGATGAACACTGTCGGCGCCATGTTTTCAAAGCTGCTCAGCAAAGCGTGCTCATCGGGTTTTTCTGGATAGAGAACCACCTTTGCTTCGAGAGAGTTTCCGAGCAAGCCTTGCCTCCGGGCGATTTCCAGAGCTTTGGTGACCGAAGAACGCACATCGAGAAGGCGTTGCCACCGTTCAGCCAGTTCCTGATTGACAAAGCGTTTCTCCAGTCGGGGCCATGCGCACAGATGAACGCTCGGCTCGCGGCCCGGCTGATTGGGAATGGCCGCCCAAGCCTCCTCCGCCGTGAAACTCAACATGGGGGCGAGCATGCGCGTGAGGGCGTGCTGGATGATGTTGAGAGCGGTCTGCGAGGATCTGCGCAGCGGATTGTCCGCCGACAGAGTGTACAGGCGGTCCTTGAGCATGTCGAAATACAACGCGCTCAGGGAAACCGTGCAGTAGTTGTACAGCGTGTGGAACGCGGTGAAGAACTCGTATGACTCATAGGCCTTGGTTACCCGCTCGATAGTTTCCTGAAGCGCGTGCAGCCCCCATCTGTCGATCTCGTCCATTCGCTCATACGGCACAGAATGCTTGTCGGGCTCGAAGTCATACAGATTGCTCAGCAGGAACTTGAACGTATTGCGAAGGCGCCTGTAAGCGTCGGCGAGCCGCTGGAAAATCTCGAAGGAAACCCGTATGTCCTGGGTGAAATTTTCGGATGCGACCCACAGCCTGAGCACGTCGCCTCCGTATTTCTCTATCACCTCGTCGGGATAGATGGCATTGCCGAGTTTCTTGGACATCTTCTTGCCGTCTGCGGTAACAACGTGCCCGTGCGTGAGCACGGCTCGATAAGGGGCGCAGCCCTTGACCGCGACGGCGGGCAGGAGCGAGGACTGGAACCATCCCCTGTGCTGGTCGCTGCCTTCGAGGTAGAGGTCGGCCGGGAACGAAAGCCCTTCGGTGGTCTCGAGCACGGCCCGGTGGCTGACGCCCGATTCGAACCACACGTCGAGGATATCCTCCTCCTTGACGAATTCGGAAGAGCCGCACTCGCACGCAGTACCCTCGGGAAGCAGGTCTTTGGGTTCGCGGGTGAACCACACATCAACGCCGTGTTCGGCCACCAGTTTCTTCAGGTGTGCGAACGCGCGGCTATCGAAGAATTCTTTTCCGCAACTCTCGCAATAGAAGATCGGAATGGGCACTCCCCAGGAACGCTGTCGCGAGATGCACCAATCTGGCCGATTGGCCACCATTCCATAAATCCGTTCCTGGCCCCATTCCGGAATCCAGGTCACCTTCTTGATCGCCTCGAGCGCGCGCTTCCTGAGGCCGTCGGATTCCATAGTTATGAACCATTGCGAGGTGGCCCGGAAAATGGTCGGATTCAAGCAGCGCCAGCAATGAGGATACTGGTGCACGATCTGCTCGTCTTGGAGCAATGCTCCCTTGTCGCGGAGCAAACGGACGATCTCGTCGTTCGTGTCGAACACGTGTTTGCCGGCAAACAGCGGCGCCTCCGGCGTGAAGCGGCCATCGTCGTCCACGGGCGAGAATACGGGAATCCCGTACTTGGAGGCCACCACATAGTCCTCTTGTCCGTGTCCTGGAGCGGTGTGAACGAGGCCGGTGCCTTGTTCAAGCGTGACATGCTCGCCCAGGATCACCGGGCTTATGCGGTCGATGAAAGGATGCCTGTACCGAATGCCTTCCATCTCGCTCCCTTTCATGTGCCTCAAAACTCTCGATTTCGGGTCGGCGCCGGTTTTCTCGAGCACGGCCGGCTTCAGGTATTCAGCCATGACGTACACTTCGGGGCCTACCTCTACGGCCACATAGTCGAAAAACGGATGCACGCATGTGGCCAGGTTGGCGGGGAGCGTCCACGGCGTCGTGGTCCAGATCAGGAGATAGGGCTTCCCTCCGAGACCATCCAGACCTTCAACCACCTCGAACTTCACATAGACGGATGGGGACGTGTGGTCGGCATATTCGACCTCGGCCTCGGCGAGGGCGGTCCGGCAGTTGAAACACCACGTGATGGGCTTCAGTCCCCGATAGATCAAGCCTTGCTCGTACATCTCACCGAAGACTGTCAGTATCTTCTCCTCGTACGTATGGCTGAGCGTGAGATATGGATGTTTCCACTCTCCGAAAACTCCGAGTCGCTCGAAGTCCTCGGTCATGATATCCACGTACTTGAGGGCATAATCACGGCAGCGCTTACGTATCTCCGGCTTCGGCAGATTCTTCTCGGCCTCACCCAGTTCCGCGAGCACCTTGAACTCAATGGGCAGACCGTGACAGTCGTAGCCGGGCACGTACGGCGCGTCAAAGCCGTTCATGGTCCTGAATTTCACGATCATGTCCTTCAATATCTTGTTCAGCGCGGTCCCCAGATGGATGTCACCGTTCGCATATGGCGGGCCATCATGAAGGATAAACTTCGGGCTGCCAGCCATGCGCTCGCGAATCTTTCCGTAAATGTCCGCGTCCTTCCAAAAGGCCACGAGGTCAGGCTCCCTCTTGGGGAGGTTTGCCTTCATGGGAAAGGAAGTTTTCGGGAGATTCAGAGTTTTCGAGTAGTCTTTTTCCCCGTCTTTTATCGTTTTCGGCATTCGCGTCTCACCGTTTCAAATCACGACAAGTCTGAAATCTGTTTAGCATATTAATCTAGCATAATGAGGCATCTTTGTCAAGGAAGAAACGAGGATAAAAGAGGGGACATGTGGGGCGCAGCCAAAAACCCAACATATTGACGCGCAAGAGGTTACGGGTTAGAACCGATGGAAGGCGGGCAGGTGGGGCCGCTCGTCAGGGCAATCGGGTCGAACTCTTCAAAGGTATTGGTGACCGCCATGTAGCGATAGTACTTTCGGCCCGGGTAGATCTCCATCATCTTTATGTTGTGCTGGCCCAAATCCCGCACGTAAATGATGTTCCCGCTCAGGTCAGGGTCATTTCGCCACAGGCCGGTCCCATACGCGAGCGAGAACGGGAAGTCGTTAATGAATATGACCGCGTTCTTGATCTTATCCGGGTCCAGATGTCGCCAAAGCGGCGCGGTGACACCCTGATGAATAGGCGAGGAGATATGGTAGAACCGCAATCTTTCGGGAAAGAACCAGGCCGCGTTGAACGCGATGCAGATAAGCATCAGAGTCGCCAGGAATGACGCCGCTTTCCGCTCATCATTCGAGCCTCCCAGCCGATGCCAGAGTTCGGGTGCAAGTGTTAAACCGCGAGCGGTCAATATGAGCGCCGCCGGAATGACCGAGAAATAGTATCTTGGCCCCATGAAGAAATCCTGATGGATGAAGAAGAAATAAAGCGCCGGGATCGAGAGCAGGTGGGCGAGCAGGAGGTAATCCCACTTGTTTCTTGACGAAGTTGCAAAGGGGACCATCGCAAAAACCAATGAGGGGATGGGCCAACCGAACAGATACGAGTTCAGCGAGCTGAAGCCATTGTTGAGGTTGATAAGTCCGCGAAGCGGTGTGTGCTTGAATCGAATGAACGACAACTCGGGAGGCCCCTGCACGAATCCCAGCCGGAAATCGGTCCCATACAGAGCAGTATAGCCGAAGGTGAAGGGGTCACCGGTGGTTGCATTGTTGTAGGCAAGTACGAGAGTCATCGGCACGGCGACCCCGATCGCCATCAGCGCGGCATTTGCGAGGCGAAGCTTCCGACTTGCAAGGAGCCAAAGAGTATAGAGCGCCCATGGGACGGAGGCGGCAAGACCCGTCAGCGGGCGAGTCGCCATCATTCCTCCGAGCGCCGCTCCTGCGAGCGCGAACCGATACCAGCCTCCGCGGTCCAGTCCCTTGAGAAACAAGAGGAGGAACAGAAGGAAGAAGAAGGCGGTCGCGGTGTGCGAGAGGTGAACCGACGAAAGCAGGAGGAAAAAGGGCGATACGAGGTACAAGGCCGCTGCAATGCGCGCCGTTCGCTCGTCGAACATTCTCCGAGCAACCAGGAACACGAGCGCGACGCTGAGGGCCGCGAGCGTCGGATTCACGATCCATGGCGCTCCCACGAGCACACCCGGCACGAGCACCAGGGGAAAACCGGGGGCGACAATGGAATACCATTTGGAATCAGTCACGATGAAGCTCACGAAACTGATGAATTCGGGGTACTTGGGAGGGTCGGCCCACAGGCGTCCCTCCGCAAACACCTTGGCCTGAAAGAGATAGCACACTTCGTCCGAACACACGGGAACATGATGGAACTGGAGCCAGGAAATGGCATTGGTCTCGATGAACATGAGCAGCGCGGCCGCCAGGAGAAACCGGGCGCGCGGTGGTTGGAGAAGTATCCGTTCGCCCGTGTTGCGCACAGAATCAGCGAGCGCACGAGCGTTCAGTGTTATTATGCCAGCCAGCGCCACGGCGGCTCCCGCGAGAAACATGCGTTCGACCAGTGAACGAGTGCTCTCCATCAAACCCAGCGAGAGCAGGGTAACCGACGGGCGATTGCGCGGGTAATCCATCATGGAGAAGGCCAGGGCCACAAAGATCACGAAGATTGCGATTGCGTCTCGATTTGGGAGCAGAGACATGCGCGCGATGAACGACTCGATGGAGCGGCCCTTCCAAAGGGCGATGCCCAGCACAAGTACAGCCGTGAAGAGGAGGTGGGCGAAATGTTCTGTGACGGGTGTTCTTCCGCCATGCGCGAAGTAGTCGGAGCGCATGAGCACCCAGCTCAGAGCGCAGTACAAGGCGACTGCGATGAGGACAATGTTGGTTCTGCTCTTGTCGCTCATTGGTTTTGCATGCCGCCTTTCGATGCCATCTCATGTTCGAGGTTGGAAATGGCAAGACTTTGCGCGATCCTGGTCACTCTCTCCGACAGCATCGAGAGTTGCACGGAGAAATAGATGAGAACGAGCGTGACAAATCCCAGAGAGATGATCGTGAGCGAGAACGAGGGAAACAGCGATTCAGCGACGCGGCACGTCAACCGGTTGAGCGGCGGAATGACAGTGAGGCACACGACTCCCGCCATGACGAGCAGCCACGCGACGGCATAGCCGACATAGAGCCTATGCCTGAGGAGTTGGTGGAACACCAGTGCCGCCAATGCGACGGCTGTCAAGCAGACCATGAATGCGCCGGGTGAAGTCACCTCTTGTTCCTCCCTTCAAAGTACGCCCTGAACACCGAGATCACTATCAGGAGCATCGTCTTGAGCGGATACGTCACGTGGCTCAGCCAATTATACATGGAAACGCCCGATTTGCGTTCGGCCATCACGACGGGGATCTCCACGATCTTCATCCCCTTGAAGCTGAGGGCGACGAGCGCCTCGGCATGGAAATCCACAAACTGTTCGGCGGCAAGGGCCTCGCAGGCGCGGCGGTTCATGGCCTTGAGGCCGGATGTGGTGTCGAAGATGCGAGTGCCCGTCGCAATGCGGGTGACCCAAGAGAAAAGCCGCATGCCGAGCCGCCGTCCGAGCGGCCCGGTAAGCCTGCGCTGACCGGAGAATCTGGACCCGATAACGACATCCGCTTTCTGTTGCTCGAGCGCGGCAAGAAGTCTTTTTACGTCCTCGGGATTGTGCTGGCCGTCGCCATCGAGGAAAGCAACCGTCGCGTAATCGCCTCGTAGGGCGTACTTCAGCCCCGTCTGGACGGCGCGGGCATAACCGAGATTGCAGGGAAGCCGCAGCACCGGCGCGCCGCATTGAGCGGCGACGAGAGCGGTGGCGTCGGCCGAGCCGTCATCAACCACGACAAAATCCAGGTCTGCGGCGTTTGCTTTCAATTTTCCGATCACGTCCCGGATGGAATCCTGCTCGTTATACGCCGGGATTATGATAAGGGAGTTGCTCGAATGCATCCGGTTCTCCATCACTCGCGTGGTTTTTCGAGCATTTTCGCTTGCTGGTGTGCAAATGAATTCGCACTTATCAATTACGGGACAGCCCCTGTCATCGTTTTTCAGCGATGAGTATGGAATTCATGCCGAAGCGAAAATTTCGGTCGAATATTCGCAATAACCCGATTGCCGCGAGCGGCGTCTTGTTGGGAAATATCATACCAGTTGACAAGGCGTGTGTCACCCGCAGGCCGTTTGATTCGGCGCAGCGCGCGAGAAACGCGCGCGAAAACCGCAGCCCGCCTCGCTCCTCGCGTACAAGCAGGGAGAACAGCGCTTGAGGAGGGTTGGCCCGATTCGGCTCGATGAGGATGACATGACTGCGGCTCACTCGCTTGAGCTCGGCCACGACCGCGAAGGGGTCAGGCACATGATGGAGCAGACAGGCCGCGAGGACTATGTCGAACATATCGTCTTTGAAAGGGAGGCGAATCGCGTCGGCGAGCGCCTTCCTGCAGGGATTTTGTCTGAGGAGTGAGGGCGAGGAGTCCACGGCGACGCAGTCGGCCAGTTCCCTGAGGTGGTAGGAATATGTTCCATTGCCCGATCCCACGTCAAGGATGCGGGTCTTCCTCGTGATCGGCACGTTCTTCCTGATGAAACCAAGCTTGGGGATGACACAGGCCCTGACGACCGGATGCCACGGTGGACGGTAATTGATGCCTGAATCCCAGTACTCTGTTTGAAACTTGTCGGGTTTACGGAGTGTGCTCACTAGATTTGTGCCCGGGCCACTCGCTTGAGATCGAGCATCAGTTCAAGCACGGAGTGGTACCTGTCCTTGGGATTCTTCTCGAGGGTCTTCATGAGCACTCTGTCGAGGTAATGATGGAGGCTGGGCTTGATCTTTGAGGGAGGCGTGGCCTTGACCCGCCTGTCCACAATTTCGCGCGTTACCTCGTCCTGGGTCTTTCCGGTATAAGGGGATTGCCCGGTGAACAATTCATAGAGGGATACGCCCAGCGAATAGATGTCGGTGCGCACGTCCACCTTCTTCCTGGTGAGCTGTTCGGGGGCCATGTATCTCTTGGTGCCGCGCAGCTTGTCGCGGGTCAGTTGGAAGAAGCTGTCAACCTGAGACAGGCCGAAATCGGCGATCTTCACCGCGCCGGCAGGAGAGATGAGGATGTTTTCGGGCTTCATGTCGCCATGCACGATGCCGTGGTCATGGATGAATCCGAGTCCGTTGCATATCGCGGTCACAAGGTCGAGAGCCTGGAACGTGCTGAGGTCCTGCTGCTGGATATGGCGGCGCATGTTCCAGCCGTCCACCAATTCCATCACAAGGAATCCCCGTTTGACTTTGTCGTTGGGGGCGGCAGTCTTGACGAGCCTGAGGAAACGGATTATGTTGGGATGCCGCAGTTCGAGCGCGATCTTGAATTCGTGGTCGAGATATTGCGATTTGCGTTTGTCCGCCAGAAAATCGGGGGGCAGCACCTTTATCGCGACAAGGAGGTTCTGCTTCTCGTCGAGCGCTTTGTAGACAATTCCCATGCCGCCGCGGCCGATCTCGGCCAGAATTCGGTACTCCTCTATCCGTTTGTCTACAAAGCCTTCCTCTGGCATGGGTCAACCTCGATTTTTCTTAGGGAGACATGTTCATTTTAGCATCTCGTCCGAGGGGTGTCAATAAAATAAAGGCAAGAAAGAAGGGGGTGAGACGCCTATTGCCCGGGGGTCTGGTCCTTGAATTGTTCCTTTATGCTCATGATGCGGTCGCGGGCATAGAGGGCATACTTGCTCTTGGGGTGTTCCTTGATGAGGCGTCTGAGAACCTCCACGGCTTGCGCCGGCTCGGCCTTGTTGTGCAGATAGAGATCGGCCATCCGATTCATGAGGGAGCAGCGTTCCGATACGGACATCTGCCTGGACGAGAGGTTCAGTGCTTGCTGCAAACAGGCGAGGCAGTTGTCGAAGTCATTCAACTGATAGTACAGGTCGGCCAGCTTGAGCCTGGGGACCACGGATGTTTTGTCTCTCTCGATTGCTCTGCGATATATCTCGATGGCACCCTTGAAATTGCGTTCGATTTCGAAGCGCTCGGCGAGGCTATAGGTCTCTTTGATTTTCCCGACGTTTCCGCTGCCGAGAAGGAAGGCCGCGATCCCGGCGGAGAGTCTGTCGGAATAGATAAAGGCAAGCACCATCGCGACGATGAGGCCGCCGTAAACCGCGAGGGCGACAAAGACATTGTCGAACGACGGCCTGATGTAGAGCAGCATCACGATCGCCATTGCAAACAGCATCCCGATCAACATGTCACTTGTTTCCTAGTGATAGCTGGGCAGCCTCACGGTTCGGATGCGTTGTTATGTGTCATTGAGGGCGAATGAGGCTCGTCCCCACACGGTTATCTGACGAGACGCCTCACAGTAATCTTCGTTTTTCAAGGTCTTTGACGGCGAACTCGAGGTTGAGTTCCTCCAATTTCTCGCGTGTCGGGAGGCCGGTCTTTGGGTCCCAGCCGCGTTCGGCGTAGTAGTCGTCAAGGAACTGCTGGAGGTCGGCGCGGGTGAGCGGGCGCGTCTGGAAGTAGTCGCGCATCTCGAACTCGCTGCCGGCGGCCTTGAGCGGCACGAACCATTTGTCGGGCGGCTGGTCGGCGTTGCGGTCGAAGCCCTCGCGCCAGTTGAGGATCTTGTAGAGGTTCCACACGCGTTCGGCGGCCTGCATGATGGCGGGCTTGTCCATCTCGATGCCTGTGGCAGTGGAGAACAGGCGCGCGCAGATGTCAGCGCTGTAGAAGCGGTTGTTCTGGCTGCGAATGCATATGCCCAGCGAGTCGAACAAGCTGAACCAGTCCTCGGAGTAGCGGGTGTAGCGGCCGACGTTGAAGCCAAGCGGACTGTCCATGACCCGGCGGAGCGCGTCGGGCGGCGCACCCATGCGGTCGGCGTGTTTCTCGAACATCTCGACGGGCGCGCCCTGGTTGTACGAGGGCGAGCCGCCGGACTGATGGTGTCCGCCGCGCGGATTGACAAGCTGCTCGAACTCCATGGTGCCGAGGCCGCGCTCGCGCGGGTCGAACTGGGTTCCGAGTCCCTTGACGTGCGAGGTGTAGCGCGAGGGGTCGAGCCCGAACTCCTTGACGGTGGCGATCCAGCCCTCGGCAAGGATGTCGCCCGCTCCCTTGCGGAACGTAATGGTCTCGACAAGATCGCGCATGGTTTCGTAATTGCGATGGAGCTTTCCGAACTGGTCCTCGCGGATGTCGCCGCCGTGGGCGGCCTCGATGATGAGGTCGAACAGGCTCTCGAATTCCTGCTGGCCGAGGCCGTAGCGGTTTTGCAGGTTGACGATGTGAGTGGCGCGGTCGCAGTCGGTTATCTGTCCCTTCAAGGCGGTGTTGGCGACCATGCCGAAGCTGTGTGTGTAGGTCTTCATTCCGGCGAATTCGCCGTCGGGCGTTTCGAGCACGTCCTTGTCGGCGATGAAGCACGAGGGACACGCGATGCGGTCCTTCTTGATGCGGGTGTAGGCCCCGAGGCCGTAAGGGCCTTCTTCGCCGAGCATGAACGAGCCGCCCGCGTTGAGGATGCCGTACGCGACGGAGGCCGCGTGATGCTTGAATTTGCGCGCGCGTGTGAAGAGCTGGTTTACCTCGTGGATGAAGCCCTTGGGGTCGGCGACGCGGATGCCGCCGCTGCCGCGCACGAGGATGGCCTTCAGCCTTTTGGCGCCCATGACCGCCCCAAAGCCCGCGCGGCCGATGGTGGCCATCTTGTCGATGAGGCCGATCGAGAACTTGACCAGGTTTTCGCCCGCCTGTCCGATGGAGATGGAGGAGGTGCGCCCGTGACGACGCCAGAGTTCATCCACGGCGTCGTAATTATCCCTGCCCCAGATGTCGGAGGCGTCGAGGATGCGGACGGAGGCATCCTCGATGAGGACGTAGACGGGCGTGTTGGACGAGCCGGTGATGACGATGTTGTCGTAGCCGGCGCGTTTCATGTTGAAGCCGAACGTCATGCTGCCGCTGCCCGCCGAGATTGCGCCCGATAGCGGGAACCTGGATGTGCCGACGACGCGTGAGGCGCCGGGCGTGAGCGTGCCGATGAGCGGGCCCGCGCCGAGGATGATGGGGTTTTCGGGCGCGAGCGGGTCGGTCCCCGGCTCGATGAGATCGAACGCGAGCCGGTTGTTGAGGCCGAGTCCGCCAATGAATTGGGCGGCGTCGTCCATGTCGAGCGGGCGGGTTTCGACCTTGCCGCTAGAGAGGTTCAGGAAGAGGATTTTGCCAGCGTAACCGTAGTAGCTCACTGGTTTATCTCCGTTATTGGGGTCAAATCTTTAATCTTGAATCTCTTTGACCTTTTTCCAAATGGCTTCCTTAATCCCAAATAATTAAAAGCAATGTAGTTATGACTGACCGTAAAATGTCAGATTAAAGATTAAAGATTTGACCCCACTTTCTCGAGGGCGCCGTATATGCAATAATCGGCGCAGATGGAGCACTGGAGGCAGTGGTCGGTGAAGCGGGCGGCTTTGCCGTCGCTCGGCGTGCGCTCTAT
>CAZEBC010000090.1:0-15628 GCA_964510165.1 uncultured bacterium | reverse complement strand
TTAACCCCCGTATGTTCAGCCCGTCCGCATGGTCGGGCCTGATGGCTAAGACCGCATCCGCTTCCGGCAGTGCCAGAGAAGGGGCGCCCTGCATGAGCAGATTATATCCGAAGTCCAGATGAGCGAGAAGTGCATCGTTGTCTCGGTCGTAATCGTAGGGGCAATCGGGGTCCTCTTCCACCCGACACTCGAAGCCCTGGTTCCAGAGCATCTGTACAAATGTCACGTTCCGCAAGGTGATCTCGAAGCGGTGTCTCAGTTCCGGCAGTTTCGAGAGAAGTGGGGCCAGAACGCTCCTGAACGGGTTCTTCGCAAAACGTTTCCGCTTGAACAGCAAGACGCCGTCTCTCAACTTGCAGAGCCAACGGTGGCCGGGGTCGCCATAGACGTATTCCCAGCAGGGCGAAGGAACCTCAATAAACCCGCGCTTCGCCACTCGCTGGATTTCCGAGCACATTGCGAGAGGATCGCGGGCGTGCTCCAGGATATCGCGGACAATGACAAAGTCCGCTGCCTTATCGGGGATTGGCAGGCCCGCGGCGCTTGCTTGCGCATAAGAGCCGGGACAGATCGCGTCCTCTTTGCTGTGCGGATTCATCTCGTGTCCCACGTCCAAGACAAGGTTTGCGCGCCCGAAAGGATCGGCCCCTCGCGTGATGTCGAGCACGTTGTCTTCTTGCGAGATGCCCAACTGGTTTGCGAGAATCGTCTCGTGCTCGCGGCGGAACGAATAAAAAACAGGGCCGTCGAAGTTTTCCCGCGGCAATTCATTATCGAGCGGCTCGGACGGAAGGAACTTGACGACGCGCTGGCCGGACGCTGCGGAAATCCGCGCATTGTGGTGGAACACATCATCGTGAGGATCAAGCCGTTCAGCCTCAAAGAACGCTTTCTTGCTTTCCTCGAAGCGTTTGGCCTGCCACAGGATAACGCCGAGCGTGTTATGCGCGAGCGCGCACTCGGGCCTGAGCCGCACCGCCGCGCGTGCCTCGTACTCCAGCACAACGGGCGGCACTCCTCCGAAGCGAAGCGCGTTGATCACGAAGGAGAGATGCGATTCGGCCGCCTGATCGGCGTCGTCATAGTCGAATCCGGCAGCGGCCTCCACGCGGACCAGTATCTCGCCCTCCCAGGGATATTGCGTGGTGATAAGGTTCCTGAACTCCAGATTCCACCGAAACGAAAAATCCGCGTCGCGATATTCCATCCACCGAAGACAATTCAGGAACGGGCTGCGCACAAAGGGGCGGCGGCGAAACACGAGCACGCCGTCTTCGACCGATATCAGCCAGCGGTGCGGCGGGTATCCGTAAAAGTATTCGCTCCAGGGACTCGGCGTCTCAATGTAGCCGCGACGCGCAACGCGGGCCATCTCCCTGCATGCGGCTTCGGGGTCGGCCGCGTGTTCGAACACGTGCCGGCTGATCGCAACATCGAACTCGCGGTCTTCGAACGGAAGCCTTTCGGCAAAACACTTGACGTATTTCCTGTCTTTCCGTATCGGCTGGCCAATGCGATGCGTGTCATCATCAATGAAGGCCTCGGTCACCACGTCCGCCCGCGAGAACGGGGTGGCCCCACCGCCGATATCGAGCACTCGCTCGTCGCCCCTTATGGCAAGCTGTGCCTGGAGCAGGTGATCCACATAGGCCATGTAATTTCGCCCCGCGAAGTTGGTCAGCGGCACGGAGCGGGTGATGCCTTTGAGGGTAAGTGAGGGCGCCAGACGCCAGATGTCGTTCCTCATGGTGGTCCCGAGTTATTCCATCCTGCGAATGCGAACTTCGATTTCCGGAGTGTCTTTGAGCAGTTCCACGACCTGAGACGGGTTTGACCTTGCGTAGTGATAGGGATACAGGACTTTGGGCTTGACTGCGCGCGCCGCATCAACGAACATCTCCAGCGTCATAGTATAGGGGATGTTCAGCGGAAGAAACGCCACGCCAATTTTCTCCAACGCTTTCATTTCAGGCGTGTTCTCGGTATCGCCCGCCACATACACCCGTTTGTCTCCCAAGGTGATCACGTATCCGTTGCCAACGCCTTTGAGATGATAAGGGGTCCCGTTGTCTCTCATGTGAACGAGGTTATACGCCGGGACGGCCTCTATGGTAATCTCGCCGACGGTTTTGACATCTCCGTTGTTTATGACAGCGCTGCCTTCAATCTGTCGAGCGCAGTTCTCGGGAGCGAACACCGCTGTTTCACTGGTGCGAAGCGCTGCGATCGCTTTGGGATCAAAATGATCCCCGTGTTCATGAGTTATAAGTATGACATCGGCCTTTGGCCGTGCGGAGTAATCGGCCAGCTTGCTCCAGGGGTCCACATGAATCGTCTTGCCGCCGAACGCAAACATCAACGTGCCGTGCCCTATGAACGTGATTTCCAGGTTCCCTGAAGTCGTCTCGATGATGTCTTTTTCGAATTCCATCTTGGCGCAGGCAACAAGAGTAAGAACCATTACGGGAATCGCCAGGAGCGCGAATGACTTCATTGTACCCCCTCCCCTCCCGGATGACAAGCCATTACCGGTCGTTCCTCCGTCAACTCTGGCGCGAAAACTCCTCGGTGACGGCGACCGCGTTTTCGGTAGGTACCTCCGGCATGAGCGGTTTGGCCGGAGCAAGTATGTAACCGCCCCCTTTACCCATCTCGGACTTGAGTCGTCGGGCCTCGCGTCGAACACTCTCAGGACTGCCAAAGGGCAACAGTTGCTGAGTTCCGAGCCCGCCCCAAAGCCGAAGGTTCTTACCATACCTCCGCTTAATCTCGTACACATTCATTGCCTCAGGCTGAAGCGACTCGAGAACGTCAAGCCCCATTTCTATCATGTCCGGAATTATGTCAAACACATTTCCACGGCAAAGAGATCACCGGGTCGTAGCGAACGATGTCGGTTTCCTGAAAGCTGAGAGATGCCTTCACACGCTCCTTTGGGTGGGCCTTTCCATATGAATTCTCCTCCTGAAATCTGTCCCGGGAAAATCGGGTCCGGTCTTGCACGGTGTTTCACGCGAATGACAGCATGCGGGCGGGATTGCGGACTGTGATCGCCTCGATATCCTCGTTGCTCATCCCTTTACGCCGCATAATCGGAAGCACATTGTCAAGAATGTGGTTGTACCCCTCGCCGCCATACCGCGCCAACTGCGTTTTGTGGCAAACGTCGAGCGACATGAGAATCTTGTCGCGATACCCTCTCTTGATGAGCGCGATGATGTAATCCACTCTCGCGGCGTCGTTCGGCATATCGATATCCGCCAGCGGATAATAGCTGGCCTCCTGTCCGAACAGGTCGTATTCGAGATAGCAGCCGGTGTCGGCGAGCCTGAACACATCGTCGAGGCTGAACAGCGTGCGGTCAATGTGGCTCATGACCGTTCGCTCAGGGTTTCCCCCCGCCTCTCTGACAATGCGGATGGCCTCATGCGGAGATTCAGAGTCGCGGCCGGGATGGATATTGAGGGCAGCCCCGGTTTGAGCTTGGGCGAGCGCGCCCGCGCGAAGCACCTTGGCCTCATTCGGGTGCACCGGCCAGTCCAGCGCTATCTCGCCGACGATGCCCGCTCTGATGTCGGTCCCCTCGGCGCTCTCGATAATATCCTTCACAAAGACCGCCGCGATGTCCTCTTCGGACATGGATTCGATATCGGGCGGATGATACGCAGCGCTGTAAAAGGCCGTGCCCATGACGATATGAACGCCCGTAGCGCGGGACACCCGAACCAATCCCTCGGGATTCCGGCAATTCAAGTTCGGCGTCAATTCCACAATTGCGTTGCCGCCGGAATTCTTGAACCGCTTGAGCTCCTGGATTGCGTCGGCCTCGCTGCTGAGAACAAGGTTGGCCGGATTGCTGAGCCAGTTGCGGCGAAGATAGCCGATGTTCTCCAGCGTGATCGCGTCTCCAACGTTCTCCTCGCGCAGCGCCTGCGGTAACAAGTCGACAAAGACGTGCTCGTGGGTTTGCGTAAAGCCCAACTGTCCGGGCTCTATGGCGCCCAGCACGGTCTGTATCTTTCCCTTCAATGCCTCCATGAAACCGCTCCTTGCCTTGTTCCTTCATTGTCAATCCGATAAGCCTCCTCATGCTTCCGAAGTATACAGGAGCACGCACCCCCAATCAAGTCGCAGATACGGCCAGGACTTGGAATCCGTTTCCCTATTTTGAAATGTTCCCGATGTGGCATTGCACTTTCATGTGTCGTTGCGCTATTCCGCCCCCATATGTCGTTCTGAGCAAAGCGAAGAATCTTCTGGTCAGCTTCTGGCTCTGAGAAGCGGATTCGTCCATGCTGTCTTTCCCTGGGCGTCCTCGATCTCCAATCGAGCGTATGACCAGTCGTCGGGTATCCTGAAATGAGCATGGGTCATCGGCTCTTTCCCAAGCGCATTCTTCCATTTTGCTTTGTCCCGTGGTCCGATAAGGCGGACATGCATCACAGGCGAGGTTTCTACAACGAGCCGATTGCCCCTCTCTATCCATATCCGGTCAATGACGGGGCCCGTGGAGCTATAGAAATTGCCCGCTCGTATGGAGGCGGTGACCGCATGGGGCGACAGCTCTGGCGCGTTCACCATGATCCAGGCCCCCGGCTCGGCGGTTGCGCCCTCGAAGAAGTGGGAATCATCGACAGCAAACCCGAGCATGTCACCATGCTGTTCAAGAACCGCGTCCCAATGGTAAGCGCCCATGCCCTTTCCCTCGCCTACCTGCGAGGAGTAGTTGCACACCTCAATGCCGTGAAAGTTGTGCCGCATTCCATCTGCCGCGGTGTTTCCTGACCAATGGGGGTGAGCCCAAATCAGGATGCAGTCCCGGGCGCGCGCCCGCCCCAGCGCTTCCATAAATCCCGTTTCGGTCGTTATGCCTCGAACCTCGCCCACACATACCGCATGGAACAATACGCCTTTGTCGTCTTCCCCGTGCAATTCGATTCCATCCAGAATAAGGAGCGGCCATGCATTGTTGAAATTGTCTCCGACAAAGGGAACCATGTGATCGGTAATGCAAATGAAATCATAGCCGGCTTCCGCATAAAAGTCGGCGGCCTCGGCCACTGTCAGTCTCCCGTCCGACCGCGTTGTATGCATGTGGATGTTTCCCTTGAACCACAAGCCGGAGCAATCATAGCGAAATCGCTCTTCCATAGGTTGACAATTCCTTTCATCCTCACATGCTACGCGCCCAAGACATCGCTTCGGCGGCCCTTTCGAAACACTCGCCCGTTCGCAGCGTGAGGACATGCGCCACGCTATCAGGCATCTCATCGAGACGATGCGTGACGTAGATTCAGATTGTTCTCACCTCGTTTGGCTCATGATACTCTTGACACATCAGGATAGTCAATCGGCAAACATGATACGGTCCTGTCGTAGGGGAAAAAACCCTAAAAGAGAAATGCTTACTCCCCAAAAAGGCGACTCGCCGACACGAACCGTGGCGCGTTGCATGCAGCTAATCTTCTATTGCATCTCCCCGCAGATGAGGAACTTAAAGAACATCAATTGGAGATCGATCTCCTATTGGCACATGACTTGCTCTGTCTTCCCGCACTATGCAGACCGGCTTACTCAATCACGACGATGCGTTCGCGACTTCGCAGAGCCCGCGCACAGCTTCGCGCCCATCAACCGATTCATCGGTCAAGGAGTTTTCCTTCAGCACTCCAAAGAGTAATTCCTGCAATAGCAAAGTCCCCAGAAATTAACCATTCACGCAACCACACCAACATTTGCCTTCACGGAAAGGCGCGTACAAGGGGGGAAACCATGAAGTCAACGATTGGGTTGTCACTCTTCTTCCTGGTGCTCGCGGTCTGGCTAACCATGGGCGCGGCGGAAGCATCTGCCGATTCGCGCTCCTCGAGGACTCGCGAGCGCGGCATCTCTGAACGCGTCACCTCCTGGTTCAAGACCTTCTTTGACGAAGAGGAGTCCGACTCTCGTCTCGGTAACGACTCTGAAGAAGTCGATGACGATGAGGACGACGGGGACAATGTTGGCGATGATCTCGATGACGCAGAGGATGACGAAAACAAGGACGATGACGAGGATGAAGGCGCTAGACCGGGCCCGGGCATCAATCTGATCGCACTTCACAACAGCAGTTCCTCGCAATACAACAACCAGTGTGTGAGTTGTCACGGGACCATGGCGTCCGAGACCTCGCTCGAGCCCAACATTCCAGCCGCGCACAAAGTGATGATGCCGTTCGTTCCCGGCGTGAGCGACAATGACAAATGCCTGCATTGTCACCCAACGGTCGATCTCGTGGAGCAATCAGCAGGCGCTTTGAGACGGCAGGTGAACCCCGAGCTTTGTGCGGCGTGTCACAGTTCCCGGGGTCCGGGATTGCCGTTCTATGCGCGCTGATGATGAAAGTGAAAGAAACGTTTCCGGCTGCCGGCGTTAAGGAGGCATTGCAATGATTGGGACAAGAAAAAGACGACAACTTGATAGCTGGTTCAATTCGGGGTTAAGCAGAAGGGACTTCATCAGGATAAGCGGAGTGATGACCACGCTGGCGGCGACACCCGTCTTAATCAAGCCGCGCGTCGCACACGCGCTCACAACCGGCGAGTTTCTCCCCGATGCCCTCGAGACGGACGCGTTGACCGAAATCAAATACAGCGTGTGCCTAATGTGTCATGGCTCATGCGGCATCAGGGCGAAGGTGGTTGACGGAGTCCTTGTGAAGATTGACGGGAATCCCTACCACCCGAACTGCCTGGAGCCGGGCGAACGTCTGCCCTACTCGACACCGCCCGAAGAGGCAAAGCAGACCGTGGGCACAGTCTGCGTGAAGGGACAGAGCGGCATCCAGACGCTGTACAATCCGTACAGGCTTCTCACGCCGATAAAGCGGGCGCCCGGCAGCAAACGCGGAGAAGGCAAATGGGTGAGCATCACGTGGGAGCAGGCCGTCAATGAAATCGCCGCCATCCTTGCCCCTTACGCCGACACCACGACGTTGATAGACCCCAAGGCGCCCGAGCTTGGCCCCATCGCAAACAAGGTGCTCTTCTCGCCCGGCCGGCTTGAGAACGGACAGGCCGAGTTCACGGACCGGTTCTTCAAAAATCAACTCGGCACCATCAACTACCGGCATCCGCACACCAGCATCTGCGAGACCAGCCACCACGTAGCCGGCAGCCTTGTTACCGACGGAAAGACCAACCACTTCAAGCCGGACCTCCTGAACTGCGAGTACATCCTCTACATAGGCACCAACCCGCTCGAAGCCGGGTTCCCTATGAATCCGCTCTCGCGAAAGACAATGGAGTTCAAGAAGCGCGGCGGAAAGATGGTGGTGGTGGACCCTCGCTTCTCCAATACGGCGGCAAAGGCCGACCAATGGGTTCCCATCAAGCCGGGGACCGATGCGGCGTTCGTCTTGGCGCTCATTCAGCACATGATCAGGAACAACGGGTATGACCACACCTATCTCACCAACGCGAACCTCTCCGCCGCGCTCGCGGGAATTCCGAAAGAGTACAGCTTCACGGACGCGACGCATCTCGTCAAAATCGTGGAAGGCAGACCTGCAGCCTATTTAAGAGCGGATGAGGCGGGGATCACTGGCGGGACTGCCCAGGATTACGTGATCCTTGACGAAACGACCGGCCTCCCCGTCGCCTTGCCCGACCCCAAGAACAAATCACACGCTCCCCGCCGTGGGTTGCTCGAAGCGCCCGGTGGCTCAGTCAGCATAAATGACCACAAGTGCAAGACTGCATTCACTCTGCTCAAGGAGGAGGCGAACTCGAGGAGCATGAGCGAGTGGTCCGCTATCTGCGGGATAGACACGACCACCATAGAGAACATCGCCTCCGAGTTCGCCAGTCACGGCAAGAAGGCCGTCGCAAACGCTTATCGCGGCCCTGTCAAACACACCAACGGCACATACAACATGCTGTGCATCCTGGCGCTCAATGCGCTCGCCGGAAGCCTCAACTGGAAGGGCGGCAACACGACCGGAGGAGGTCACTGGCACGAGATGGACGGGAACGGCGCGGCAGGCGCCGTCGATGTGACCAAGGTCCCGGGCGGCGTCTCCGCAACGGGAATTCAGGTTACCCGTGTAAAGGCGAACTACGAGACCGACGCGCCAAACATTTTTGAGCGGGACGGCGGCTATCCGGCCCGGCGCCCGTGGTTCCCGTTCGCCCTCAACGGTAATTTCCAAGAGATACTGCCGAGCCTCGCCGACCGCTACCCGTACGGCATTGACGTGCTGTTCACGTATTGGAACGACATGGTATACACGACTCCCGCCGCGCGTGCGGTCTACGAGAGAATCCTCGCGGATGAAGAACTGCTGCCGCATCACATCGCGTTCTCGCTGGAGCCCGACGAGACCTCGTGCTGGGCTGACTACATTCTGCCCGACCCCTGCTACCTTGAACGGTTCGGCACGCCTCACCTCGCGCCGACCATCCAGACGAAAGTGAGCCACTTCCGCCGCCCCGTGGTCGGTTCGTTCGGTGAAGACATGAACTACACTCCGGCAGTCGGTGACACGATGCTGCTGGAGGATTTCTTTATCGCCGTCGCCAAGAAGCTCCAACTCCCCGGTGTCGGCGCCGGCGCGTTCGAGGACGGCGACAAGCTCGACAACGCCTGGGATTGGTACCGCAAGCTGCTGGACAATCTGTCGGCGGAAACGGGCACTCCGCAGTTGGACATACTCGCCAAGGGCGGCGTGTTCGAGGACGACGACAAGACGTACGACGGCGAGTATGTGGCTCATCGCTACGAGGGCATCCTCCGTTTCTTCATCGAGTCACTCGCGCAGACCAGAGACTCGATGACCGGCGAGTACTTCAGCGGAATACCGAAGTATGAGCCGGTGATGGATGTCATGGGGAAAGAGATCAAGGATGACCCGTCCAAATATCCGTTCACGCTTGTCACGTACAAGCCCGTCAACCACACGCAGTCCAGGACCATCGTTAATCCCTGGCTCGTACAGGTGATTATGCCCGAGAATTTCGTCGAGATGAACGCCGCCGACGCCGCCTCTCTCGGCATCGAGACCGGCGACATGGTTCGCGTCAGTTCACGCTCGAACCCAAAGGGAATCGAGGGCAAGGCGAAAGTCAGACAGGGCATGCGGCCCGGGGTCGCCGCCATCTCGCAGAGTTACGGACATTGGCAACTCAGCTCGCGGCCCGCAACCACAATTGACGGGATGCTGCAAGACTACGACGCCCGACGCGGGACCGGCCTGCAGGGCAATCAGGTCCTCACGCTCGACCCGCACCTGAAGAATGTGTGCCTTCAGGACAAGATCGGCGGGAGCGCGGACTTCTATAGCTCGCGTGTCAGCATCGTGAAGATCACATGAGCGTTCGGGAGGGTGATGAAAATGGCACAGTACGGCTGGGAGATCGATTTGGGGAGATGCACCGGTTGCAAAACGTGCGTGATCGCGTGTAAATCCGAGAACAATACCCCGCTCGATACGAACTATCGGTGGGTGGTGACCGAGGATGGAGGCGCCTATCCGAATCCTACACGACAGTTCGTCACCATGGCGTGCAACCACTGCGCCAATCCGGCGTGCATGGTTTCGTGTCCGGTCGGCGCAATCACGAAGCGGCCGGGCGATGGCATCGTCTTGATTGACCAGGACAGATGCATAGGGTGCCGCTACTGCATGTGGGCGTGTCCGTACGGTGCGCCCCGATTCAACGAAACCACCAAGAAGGTCGAGAAGTGCACGTTCTGCGTCCACAGGGTCGGCGCCGGTGAGAACCTGCGCCCCGCATGTGTGGATGCGTGCGTCGGACGCGCAATTCGATACACGCGCGACTTCACGCCGAACGAGATCGGAAACGCGCCGCCCCGTTTCGCTTCTCCTGACCTTACGAATCCTTCGATACGTTTCGTTTGAAAGAAGAGGAGGGAGAGAGGATGAACCTCAAGTCCAGGGAGCGCGTCATCATAGCCGAGGTTGCGGAATTCAGGAGCGCTGCATACCGGTTTCTGGCGTCCGTATTCCTCGGCAAACCGCAGAAACACGTGGTGGACATGCTCGCGCAGGATGAAGTTCTCGACGAATTCTCCACCGTTTTCAGTGACGCGTGCGTGGAAAATCTCAGAGAGTTCGCGAGGCGTTACACCGGAGACATTCTCCCGCTGGAGATTGAATATACAAACCTTTTTGTGGCGCCTTTCGGACAATATGTGACCCCGTATGAGTCGGTCTATCGGGACGAATGCGAGATAGCGGGAAAGAAAACCAAAGGGCTGTTGGTGGGACGCTCGACGCTCGACGTGCGCAAGATCATACGCCTCATCGGCGCCGAGATCGAGCAGTCCTACCGCGGCCTGCCAGACCATATCGGGCTGGAGCTGCAAGTGATGCAATATCTCTGCGACCGCGAAGCACGAGCATGGGACCAAAAAAACCGTTCTCTTGCCTCGCAGTATCTCGCGTCCGAAAAACGCTTTCTCGAAGAACACCTCGCGATATGGGTTCCCACGCTTGCCCGCAGAATTCTCGAAAGGACCACCAGTCATTTCTATCGCGCCATGGCCTGTCTAACCCGCGAATACATCCGCATCGAAATCGAAACGCTGAAGACACTCTCGCTTGAGTGCTGCGAGGACGCCGGCACCGATCTGTCATTCTGAACACAAGTCACTCCCGGCAACCTGTCACTCTGAGCGACGCGAGGAATCCCACCTTGGTGATTTCTTCGTGTCGTTGGTGACTTGGTGTTATGAAAGAGTTTTCGTTGCTGCCCCTTTCCCTTACAGCGTCTCAAGCAGCGGGGCAACCAGCCGCATGCTCAGGCCCGCCGTCATGCCGCCGTCAATGCTGATGGCCTGTCCGGTGATGAGCGAAGCCTCGTCGCTCGCGAGAAAATGGAACACCGCGGCCACCTCCTCGGGCTTGCAGACCCGCCCGAGCGGCGCCAGGTATGGCGCCAGCTTGAACTCGCCCGATACGTCAGCCCGGCGCGCGAGTGGAGTGTCAACCACGCTGGGACACACACAATTCACCCGAATATTGCGCGCAGCCAGTTCGAGCGCGGCGGTGCGGGTGACGCCGACCACGCCGGCCTTGGCCGCCGCGTAGGGCGAGTACCTCGGCGCTCCTTGTAACCCTGCTACCGAGGCAGTGTTCAATATGGAGCCGCCCCGAGTCATATGTTCCACCGAGTGCTTGATGCCGTAAACCACCCCCAGCAGGTTAAGCCGGTAGCAGGCGTCGAAATCCTCCGTCGAAAGGAAGGTCAGGAAATCGTGCTCGCTCACCGCGCCCCCGCCCGCATTGTTGATGACGACATCAATACGCCCGAACGTCTCCGCCGCCTTTTCCATGAGCGCCTTCACTTGCTCCTCTTTGGTGACATCGGCCTTTACGAACACACCCCCCACCTCTTTGGCGAGACCGCTCGCGTCGTTCAGGTCGCCGACGCACAGACGCGCCCCGGCCTTGGCGAACCGCTCCACCGTTGCGCGCCCGATGCCCGATGCGCCACCCGTAACCACCGCTATCTTTCCCTCAAGCGAGAACATCTACACTCTCCTTCCGAATCTCGAAACCCAAAATTGACTCCACCATGTCATTTCGACCCCGCCAGCGGCGAGAAAAGAATCTCATTCTGTCATTCTACCGCCCCTTTCATTCATTTGCGGTTGGGGAGGCTGGTTTCCTCGCGCAGCATGCTGTCGCGGTGGTGTCGGACCTCCTCATTGTAACAATCAACGGGGAACATGGCGCCCCGGGCGTAGCAGGCGTTGCAGAAGTTGCACTGCGAGCCTTGCACGCCCTCCCGCATATGGCGGTAGAGGTGCGGGTCGGCGATGAGCGCGCGGGCGACGGCAATCATATCGCATTCGCCGTTTGCGATGGCGCGCTCCATCGCGTCGCGATGAATGAAGCCGCCGACGCAGATGACGGGAATGCGGAGCGCCTGTTTGAAGAGTCGCGAGTAACGCAAGTTGAAGCCTTCGGAGTAGGGCGCGATGCGGCCGAGACCCCAATCGAAGAGCGGCGCCATCAGGCGCGCGAATCCGCGATGATACCAAGGAAGATTCGTGCCCATGCCGATTGTGGTGACCGTCGAAAAGAATCCCTTCCATTGACCGCGCTCGAAAGTGAAGCCGGACTCGTAATGCCCCGCCGTAATCTCGACGGCATCCAACCCTTCGTCCTCCATCCGCTTGGCCACTTGTGCCAGATCGGCAGGCTTCAGACCCTTTCGGAGCGGGAGATCGTCGGAACCATTGAGCTTCATGATGGCGGCATAATCCGGACCGACACGCTCACGGATGGCGCGATAGACTTCGACCAGGAGCCGGAGGCGGTTCTCGAAGGAGCCACCATACTCGTCGCTGCGGCGGTTTGTGTGGGGGGTCAGGAATTCGCTGAGCAGGTAGCCGTGCGCCGCATGAATCTGAATTCCGTCGAATCCCGCGCGTTGGGCACGGTCGGCGGCGTCGGCGAAACCCCGGATCGTTTCGCGTATTTCCTCGCGGGTGATGGCGCGCGGGCGCACTCCGAGCGAGGGCTCGAACACGGCAGAGGGCGCGACCGCGTCGCTGCGTCCAACAAAGCGGGGAATGGCCTGGCGGCCCACATGATAGATTTGCATGAATATCTTCGATGCTCGCTGGCCGGCGTGGTGGACAGCGTCAACGAGGCGGCGGAGTCCGGGAAGTTTGTCGTCGTTATCGGCAGCCAGTTGGCGCGGACTCGCCTTGGAGTAGAGGTTGAAGAAGGCGTTGCCGGTGATGAGGAGCGGCGTGTCGCCCTGGGCCATCTGCTCATAGTATTCGATGAGTTCGTCAGTCACGAAGCCGTCGGGCGTGCATCGGGTTTCGGTAGTGGCGGACTTGACCAAGCGCCCCGCAATCTCAAGTTTTCCAATTCGGATCGGAGTGAACAGAAGACCGGTCATTTTATACCTCTTTCATCGGCATCCAGATTGAGGGGTAATCTCGGGTTGGCGGGGTGAGGCGAGATTGCGGGCGAAAACGGAATCAGCATTTTCAGAAACTGTTCCGCAACGGTATGCCGCGCCACCTTCGCGATGTTGCGGAGTTCGAATGCCGGACTCTTGATGTTGAACTTGTGCAGGAGCGTGACGGCCAACTCGGCGACTTTCGGCGGGCAACCCTTGATGTGGTACACTTTCGCGGCCTCGAGCCTGCCCTCGACCCCAGAGCACGTTCCGATAAGGGCGACAGGGCCGTCGGGATGAATGACATCGCCCTTGTAATGCCCCATCACGATTGCGCCCGATTTGGCGCCTGCGAGCGTGCCGGCGTATCTCTTTTCCGCCGTGCCGAGGACGCCTTTGATGGAGCAGATGCAGCCGCCGTAACAGAGGTTGCCGGTGTCGCGGTTTATCCCCTCGTAGAACTTTATGGGCGTCTTGACCATGTGCAGACTGAAATGGGCCGGATACGGCGGCTCGATGCGGCGGGTCTTGTCGGCCAACTCCTCGATATTTGCATCGCCGGAAATCTCAATGTCATCGAAATCGAGCGAGCCGTAGCCTCTGCGTTGCGCCTCGACAAGATGCAAAACCTCCTCGGGCTGGTAATTCAGGATTCGAGCGGCGACCATGTCCGAGGCCAGCGGTTCATTGGAGAGCATGATGACGCCGAGATGGAACGGATACGGGCTTGACTCGAATCCGTGGCCGATGGTTATCGCGTCGGTCACGATAAGGTCGGGATACCCAAGTTCAAGCAGGTCAACGATCTTATCGTTGAGCCGGTCGTCGTGGTAGAGGAACCGCTCCTTGTGCGTGAGGATGCCGATGTTGAGCTTGAGCGCGTTGGTGATCTGACAGACGATGTGATATTTCAGCTTCGGCATCCATATCTTGTATTCGGCCTCGCAAAGGGATTTGGCGGCAAGCATGCTCTTGTGCCATTTGGCCTTGGACAGAGTGACCCGCCGGGTGCGCTCAAGGTTGAAATTTCTGAGCGGAACATCAAGCCTCCTGGCCATTGCGCGGTAGCCGGAATCGGTGAACATCAAGCGCGTGGGCATGCCGATGCCGCCGGACTCGCCGATGGTGATATCGCGCGCAGAGGCGGAGCGGAGCACGTTGACCATCGCCGCGACGACACGCGGCTCGGTGTGGGCATGATGAACGTAATTGGAATTCGCCATGACTACGTTCGGTTTGATCAGTATCTTGCCGGATGGTCTTTCGCCAAGGTCATGCAGGCCTTCCCTGATTATGCCCTCTATCGCGGAGAGGTTGTATTGTTCACATTTCCGGATAATCACCTTGCGTGGTTTCATTTGCAGAGCTATCCCTTCAATTTATGATTCTTGAAACCCTGGCACGTTTCCATCACTGCTCGCTCTATCGGCATTCGCTCGATGGCCGACGCAGCGACAAAGCCCTGGGCGCTGGTCTTCTCGTAGATGACCGCCGTGCTCTCGGGGTCATAGAACGGCCCACCGTGGATGAGACAGACCACCTCGGGGTTTGCGCCACAGGCGGCATCCATCACCTGTTGCGATTTTTGAAGCAGCTTGTCCAAATCCTCCAATTCGGAAAAACCGGTCAGGCCTCCCATGGTCGGCCCGACATGCACACATATGACATCAACGCCCGCTTCGGCCATCTGGGCGGCGTCGGCAGGCGTGAAGACATAGGCCATGGTGAAGACATCGCGTTCTCGCAGCACGCGTATCATCTCGACCTCTCGCGGCCATCCCCAGTGTTCGACGCCATAGCCGTGGGCCATGCCCTCGGTGAATCTTCTGAGAGCCATACCGCCGTCAATGAGATTCTCATAGAGGCCGACCGTTGGAAAGTTTATCACGCCGCTGAATCCCTTATCGAGAAAGCGATTGAGCGATTTGTCGATATCGAGATAAAAGGGATCGTTTGCCTCAACGCCCGCGATGATCGGGGTGCTCTTGACCACGTTCATGAGTTCGTCGGCCATGTCGAGCGTTATTGGGTTTGACGGCCCGATGATGGTGGTAGGCAGCCCCATCATCCGCGTCTTGCCGGTGCTGTAGACAATGATGAGGTCGGCCTTGCCGAGTTCGGCGCATTTCGCGATGATGCCGGCGCTGCAGCCCGCACCGAGAATTGGCCTGCCCTCCACTATCTCTTTTCTGAGTCGTTCGAGTATCTCCGCCCTGCTGATGCGCGTGGTCATGTTCTTCATCTCCCGGTCATGATTTCATCAAACACTCGAATCACTTCGTCGGCAAATTGTTCGTCGTTGATGTGGCAGTCAATCTCAACAAGCTTGACCTTTTGCGTGAGATTCTTTTTCAAGGCGCTGATAAAGGCATGGTCCGTCTCGGGGTCGTGCAGCGGTGCGCCTTTCTTGCTGGCTTCGGAGAAGCCACGGAGCGGAATCATTATGGCGACCGGCGCGGCGGCTCGGTTTGCGCGATCAGCGATGCTGCGCGCGATTTTCTCGAGTTCTTCCAGGCTGGTCCTGAACAGGACGATGTTCTCTCCGTGCATGGTCCATGCTCTGTCCTGATATTCGGACGGTACTGATTCGATTCCGCTTCCCGGAAGGATGTGCATATCGAGGCCGCCGGGGGCGATGACTTGCGGGAGACGCTTCTCAATCGCGGAGTCGAGGCGTGTGCGGCGCACCTCGGGTGAACCGACCAGCA
>CAZEBC010000089.1:0-15647 GCA_964510165.1 uncultured bacterium | reverse complement strand
TCCGCTTCATTAATAGTGTTAACACCGGCTTCTTCGCAACATGCGATTGAGTGAGAAACCGCTGAAGATAATAGGCGCTGCGCTGCCTTTCATGGGGCTGGCGTTGGGCGCCGCCTTCTTCATTGGAGAAATCTGTTCATATCTATTCTTCCTGCTGGACCTGAGCCGGCTCTCCATCTTTCCCAACGTTTCGAAAAACCATCTTAACCTTGCCGCTTTCTTCTTGAGCTCCTGGCTCATGCTGTATTCCGAGCTTCACCGGAAAAATGACAAGAGACGGCTGGGTCTGCTCGCGGCCGCTTTCATCGGGGTCTCTGCCTGGTATTTGACGCGGGTCCGATATGGGGAGAACGCCTTCACATTGGGCGGCTGCTATTTCTATTTTCCGTTTCAACCCTTTTCCCAGATACTGTTTTATCTTGATGCCGCTTTGGCCCTGCGGATCTCCGTAGGAATCTGGAACGAAGTCATCTTCCCCAAGGCCAAACACTGGTATGCCGAACGCCGGTCAAAAGCGTTTGTCGGTGTTCTGGCGAATGAAAAAGTATGGCTGGTGGCCTTGCACGTGGCGCTGGCGACAATCTCAATGTCCCTTTACTTGAAGGCTCCCACCAGGATCATCTCCGCGCAGGGGATGGATGCGCTTCAAATGGTATGGAACCTTTGGTGGTTCAAGGAAAGCTTGTGGAGGGGAACAAACCCATTCTTTTGCGACGCGATCTACGTTCATACCAGGATACCGGTCGCGCTCACCTTTCATACCTATATCCCGTTATGGGGTCTCTTTTCGGTTCCCTTCCAGGTCCTGATGAGGAATCCCGCCGGCGCTATCTTCGCGTATAATTTGGCTCAATGGCTTTCCATTGTCATTGCGGGGATGGGTTCCTACTATCTTGCGGGACTGGCGTGTCGTCGACCGGCTGCCAGGGTTGTCGCAAGCCTGATCGGTCCATACTACATCCTTCCGCATATTTCCCGGTACACACTGAACTACGGGTTCACCGGGCTGATCCCTTTTCAATTCGCGTTTCTGGTCTTGGGGCTGAACAAGGACCACCGCAAGTTTAAATGGGCGGCGGCATTGATGGCGCTCCAGGTATATGGCGACCTGACCTACGCGTCACACATGGCTCTCTTTGCATTGATGGCTGTCTGCTTCTTCTCGATTGCGCGAAGAAAATGGCCCGTTCCTTTGAAGGAAACCGCCATGGCGACCGCGCTCTTCTTGATCGTTCTTGCCCCATTTCTTTATTCTCTCACCCAGGTTGACCTTCGCAGCGTGGCTCAGTTCAAACAACACCCGGCGCAAGTGTACGGGGGATCCGCCGACCCGCTGAGCCTGCTGGGGCGCGATGGCGGCAGAGTATTGTCAAATATCACGGCATTCCCAATGATCTTGAGGGATCAATACCACAGCCACTTTTACACATCGCGTCCTTTCGATAAGCGCGACTACTATGACCCGCATGACTACCGTCAGCCCGCCTGCCAGCCGATATTCATTGGCATTATGCCATTCCTGCTGGCGGCGATTGGCATTTGGAAACGACGGTCACCGGAAGGTCTCTTCTGGATGATCTCGGCAGCCGTATTCTTCGTCTTGTCTCTGGGGCCAAGACTTATATGGGCCGGAGAGGTCGTCAACCAGGTCGTGCTCCCGTATGCGTTTCTTCAACACGTTCCGTTTCTTGCTCTCGGGAAGAATCCCGTGTTTCAGTTGGTTCCCTTTCTTTATTGCCTGCTGTTCTTCATCGCGCCGGGAGCCGACGCCCTCCTTGAGACGAAGAAAGTGACTGTCGCGGGGCTGCTTCTGCTCACGTGCCTTGATCAGTTCAAGATGACCCGTCAGGGTTTCGAGCCCGGATTCCCCAAGCACTGTGAATTTCTTGCCGCTCAGACAGGTGATTTCTCCGTGATTGACGTCCCGATGGTCTTGAGCGTCCCGGTAAGAGAGCATTACATGTATTTCCAAGTTCTGCACCAAAAGGATATATGGGCGGCATATGTGGCCCGGTATTTCCCCGCCAGGCAAACCGAAGTCAACACGAAACCGCCTCTCTCGAGCACGGCTGTGCCCGATATCATCAGCTTTCACAACGCAAACCCTGAGATACGGGCACGCTACATGGTCATACACAACTGGAAGGAATCGGACCATGTAGAGGCCAGCGAGGAGTTCGGCCCGATTGTGTACAGGGACGATCAGGTTCTCATTCGGGAGTATGATAAACAGGCGGCAAAACCCCACATTATCGCTAACCAGTAACTGCAGCGACCTGCACCGGTCGGAAACGGAAGCCTGAGCGTCATGAGTTGTCCGTCGCATCGCCACGAGTGCGTTCTTGACATCACCTTTTCGCTATGCTAAAATGCGCCCGATTCATGACTAATTCACGACCGACACGAGGAGGCGCGCCGTGCCGCTCCCAGTCCTGATGGCAGTCGATGACGAGCGCAACGTGCTCGACACATGCTGCGACATATTCAAGGGCGTTTATGAGGTGGTCCCCAAGCAATCGGCTCCAGAAGCGCTTGCGTACATGGCCGACCATCATGTGGACCTGATCTTCCTGGACATCATGATGCCCGATGTCAGTGGAATGGAAATGCTCAACCAGATTCGGATGATGGATGACGCACCCCCCGTCGTCATGGTCACCGCCAACCGCGCGGTGGAATCGGCAGTGGAGGCGATGAAGCTCGGCGCCTTCGACTATATCTGCAAGCCCTTTAACATCGACGAGCTGCGCCTCGTCGCCGAAAAGGCCCTGGAAAACCGCACCCTGGTCAATGAAGTCCGCAGCCTTCGCACTCAAATCGAGCGAAGGTACGGTTTTGAAAACCTTGTCGGCGAGAGCAAACCCATGCAGGAAATCTATCGCCAAATCGAACAGGTCGCGGGAAAGCGGACGACGCTCCTGCTCCTCGGCGAAAGCGGCACCGGAAAGGAACTCATCGCTCGCGCCATCCACTACCACAGGGAAAGCCCGCGCAGAAACGGCCCGTTTATCGCGCTGGACTGCAACACCCTGCCCGAATCCCTCTTCGAGAGCGAGCTGTTCGGCCACGAGAAAGGGGCATTCACCGGGGCGACCAAGAAGACCGGCCGATGCGAACTTGCCGACAAAGGCACGCTCTTCCTCGACGAAATCGGCGAAATCCCAACGTCGGTCCAGGTCAAGCTCCTCCGTTTCCTCCAGGAACACGAGTTCATGCGCGTTGGCGGCACCCAGAATATCCGCGTGGACGTAAGGATCATCGCCGCAACCAACCGCGACCTCGAAAAGGCGGTCAAGGACGGCAAGTTCCGCGAAGACCTTTACTATCGGATCAATGTCGTTCCCATCCAGATTCCCCGGCTTAGGGAGCGGCCCGAGGACATACCCCTGCTTATCGACCACTTCGTCAAGGTGCTTTCGGCTGAACTCTCTATCCGTCCGAAAACATTCACCCCCTCCGCCGTTGACACGCTGGTGTCACACTCATGGCCGGGCAACGTGAGAGAGCTCCAAAACGTGGTGGAACGATTGCTCGTCCTTTCCCAAAAAGACGTCATCGAGCCCGAAGACCTTCCGGAAAACGTGCGATTCACCAAACAGGACGTGGCTCAGTATAAGGAAAAGATCTTCTCGGGTGAGCTCTCGCTGGAGCAGGCCGAACGCCAGTTCCTCAGCGAAATCATCTCTGAAGCCCTCCAAAGATCGGGCGGCGTGCAGACCCGCGCTGCCGACATGCTTAAAACCAGCCGCCGCACGCTGAAGTACCAGATGGACAAACTGGGGCTTTCATAGACCCGCTCGTTTTTGTGCGTCCGCGTTCTTGAACGTCCCTTTGTTGCCCCCACGTTCCAGTATTGCCCGTAGTGCCATTTCATCTCGTATCCCTCAGGTAACCCCAAGATATTGTTATCCGTCCCGTTTCACCTATAGATGAACTAGTTGGCATCTTCTTTGCTCTTGTGTCGGGTACTTGCATGATTCGTACAGGCCGCGTTGAGAGCATGCGGCCTGTGGTTTGAGTCGTGCAGAAATGCAGGGGCGGATCGAGATTGGGCGCTAGCAAAGAAAAATTGTCCATGGTTAAGGAGCCGACCGTCTCATGACATGTGCCGGAGCCCCAAAGCGTCACCCACGAAGGAAGAGTAAGAAGGAGGAAGGCAAGTTCCTCATCCTTGAGGTGCTGGAACTGCCGACTCTGTCCACCATTCTAAGCAAGGTGTTGAAGGTCGCCGCCAATGATCGGTCCAGCGCGGCGGATATGGCCGAGGTCATCTCCAAAGACCAGGCGCTCACCGCCAACATACTTAAGATTGCCAATTCGGCCTATTTCGGACTCTCGCAGGAGGTCACTACCGTCTTGCAGGCCATTGTGGTGCTCGGTTTTGACGCCGTGAGGAGCATTGCGCTGAGCGCTTCCGTCATAGATGCATTCCGTGGCGCTGGAAGCAGACACTTCGACAGGACCCGGTTCTGGACGCATTCGCTTGCCTGCGCTTATCTGTGCAAGAAAATTGCCACAATGACTCATCGGGTGGACCTCGAGACCGCTTTTGTCTCCGGCCTCTTACACGACCTCGGCAAGATTGTTCTTGATATCCACTTCCCCGACAGCTACGCCCGCGCGATGTCAAGAGCGGCGGAAGGTAAATCGGTTGTCGATGCGGAAGTCGAGGTGCTCGGCTTCTCCCATGCCGAAGTAGGCATGTGGATGGCGCAACGCTGGAAGTTCCCGAAACCAATCATCTTCAGCATCGCCAATCACCATGGCCATATGGCGAACGACGAACGATACGACCCATTGGCGGCGATAGTACGAGTGGCGAACCATCTGTGTTTGCAGGAAGGCATCTGCTTGCCCGACCAGACGCCTTCCCCCTTTGATGAATCGGAACTCAAGGAAATCAAACTTGATGAAGGTGAACTGGCTCGACTCAGGGAGCTCCTGGCCACACGCAAGGAATCGTTCGTGTCGCTCTTTTCGGATTGGGAAGACGCTCCCAGGCGCGCGTGAGCGCAGGCCCTCACCCTGGCCTCTCCCAGGGGGAGAGGGGTTGGGGTGAGGGGGAGAGGAGTGAACAGACTTTGACAAGCTTTGTGGAGAAAAGGTTTATGGACAAACTGGACTTGGCGAACCCAAGCGGAGACGTGAAACACCGCTATAAAGAGGTGCTTTCGCAGTTGTGCCTCGTCAGTCAGCTTAACGAAGCTGTCTCCTTGATCGGCAATCTGCCCGAACTCTGCATTTCGATCGTGAACGCAATCATAGACTTCACCCCGGCCGAGAATTGCTCGATCATGCTCATCGACCCCGAGACCGCCAGCCTGAACCTGGTTGTCGCAAAGGGAAGAGATGACAGGGGATCGTTTTTTGGAACCAACGATCTGCCTACAACCGTGTTTGCCCGCGGCGAAGGCGCGGCGGGCTGGGCTGCCGAAAACGACCGAGTGCTGTCGATTGAAGACTGCGAGACCGACCAACGATTCGTAAAACTGGATTCAGCCGCCAAGGAGGTCAATTCCGTCATCTGCGCTCCCATCTCCACTGGAGGCTCGGTTATGGGTGTCATCAACTGCAGTCATTCCAAGAAGCGCAGTTTCAGCGATACCGATAAGCAAAACGTGGCGCTGGTCGCCGACCACTGCGCAGTCATGCTTGAGAAGGCGCTTGCCCTGGATAAACAGAAAAACGAGAAATCCCGGCTCGAAAAAAACGTCAACGACAACGCAACCCGCCTGTCGGAGGCCCAGCGCGCGTTGGCGGACCTCAAGGAGCAACTCCTGCGCTCGGAACGCTTTGCCACGCTCGGCGAGATGCTCGCGAGCGTCGCACACGAACTCAACAATCGCATCGCTCCCATACTGGTCTACTCTCAGATGCTCAGGCAACAGGCCGCCAACGAAAAGGACGAGAAGAGGCTCCGCGTGATTGAGGAATCGGCCATGGGGGCAAAGGCCATTCTGGAGACGTTTCTCAATTACTCTCGCCCCGACTCAAAGGAGAAGACCCCTGCCAACCTCAACCAGATCCTCCAGAAAACTCTGACGCTGACCGAATACAAACTGCGAAACCATGGAATAAACGTTTCCCTCGACCTCTCTCCCGACCTTCCACTGACCACGGTCAATGAGAAACAGATCGCGCAGGTCTTCCTTAACATCGTAAACAATGCGGTCCACGCCATGGAGCACACGGGAGGTGAATTGAGAATAAGGTCCTCCCATGACGGCAACTGCGTAAGATTCAGCGTGTCCGACACCGGACCCGGGGTGCCGCCGGAATTGAAAGAGAGAATCTTCGAGCCTTTCTTCACCACCAAAGACGCCGGCAAGGGCACCGGCCTGGGACTCAGCATATCCAGGCGCTATCTCGAAGAACACAATGGCCGGGTTTGCCTCGACGACACACAGACACCGGGCGCGCATTTCATCATCGAAATACCGAGAACCGACTGCAGGGACGCCTCCGACGACGCTTCGGCGGGAGGCCCGCCGGAAGGGGCCGCCAAAATCCTGGTCGTCGATGACGACTCAACCATCCGCGATGTCATTCGCGACATTCTCGGACCGGGATATTCGATCCAGTTTGCGGCCGATGGAAACGACGCAACAAACAAGCTTGAAAGGGACGCCTTCGACCTGCTCGTGATTGACTATCATATGCCCGGGTTTGATGGAAAGCAGCTTTACGAATGGGTCGTCCGGAACCGGCCCTCGCTGCAGAACCGCATCATCTTCAGCACCGGCGACATCTATCACCGCGAAATCCGCGAGTTCTTCGAGAGCACGGGTTGTCACTGCCTCATCAAGCCGTTCTCGACCTCCGACCTGCGGGAAATCGTGTCGGTCGCCCTCGCTGCATAGCTCGCGCTCTCGTGTCGAGACGAAAAGGGGAACGCCGTGAAAAAAGCCGTACGCTTAATCGCGTTCGACCGCTCCGCTGAGACTCTCAAAAACCTCGCGAATTGCCTCGTGCAAAGAGGGTACGAGGTGATCCAGTGCTTCACGCCGGAAGAAACAATGAGGGCCGCGAAGGAGCACCCGGCCAATATCGTGCTGCTCGACGTCGGCGTGAACGAAATCGCGGGAACCCGGATCATCCGCAATGCCAAGGCCAACAATCCCGAAATCTCCGTCATCCTTCTCGGCACAAGAGAAGAAATCGACAGCAATCCCAATATGGTGATGTTTGCGGGATACGAGTATGTCCTGAAACCCCTCAACGCCGACGCGCTCTGCTCCGTCATCGAGCAACGACTCAACCAGCAGCATATGTACCGCGTCTGCTCGGCCCTGAGCGTCACCCTCGACCCCAAAGAGGTTCTCAATCTCCTTCTGGAGACCGCTCTGCATGAGGTGGGCGCCGATCAGGCCGCCATCCTGCTCCTGGACGATGACCTCAAGACAATAAGGCTGGAGGCCGCCAGGGGTTTCTCCAATGGATGCACGGGCGCCGTCTGCGAGATGGACGAAACCAGCATCCTCACGCTCGTGCTCGCCAACAACGAGCCGATTGTCCTGCAAGGCGGACTCGCCCAACTGCCGTTCATCCCGCGCGACATCGCCCGGGTCATCCGCTCGAGCATATGCGCGCCCATCCGCATCGGCGGCAAGACCATCGGCATTCTCAACGTTAACCGGCTCAACCATGCCGCTCCGTTTTCGCAGTCCGATTTGAGAGCGATCGAGATCGTCGCCCTGCAAACGGCCGTTGCAATACAAAACGCGCGCATTCACCTCCGCGCGCTCGAGCAGCAAAGGCTTCGCCATGAACTCGACCTCGCGCAGGCGATCCAGAAGAGCCTGTTCCCCAAGATATCAGGGTATGAACACCTGGCCGAAATAGTGGCAAAAAACGTACCCGCCCACATGATCGGCGGCGATTTCTTCGACTTCGTTGAACTTGGCCCTCACCGCTTCGGGCTTATCATCGCGGACGTGGCCGGCAAGGGCGTCCCCGGTGCGCTCCTCATGGTGCGCGCAATAAGCAACTTCAGGCTGCGCGCGCGACCCCATCGCGAGCCGTCCGAAGTCTTGAACGAACTCAACGACACCCTGATCGAAGGGAGCACTCACGGCATGTACGTCACCGCCGTCTACGCGGTGTTCGACCTGACTCTGCGACGGCTCAGGTTCGCCAACGCGGGCCATCCCCCGTTTCTCCTCCGTCGTGAAGAAACCCTCACGTCGCCCGATTCTTTGACGGGCGTACCCCTCGGAATCTTGAAAGGGTTCGAGTACAGAACCGACGAAGTGCCCCTCCATACCGGCGACCTCGCGGTCTTTTACACCGACGGCATAACCGAGGCAAGAAGCCTGGATAAGGAATACTATTCCCTCGAACGGCTCAAGTACGCCCTCTCCAGCGGGCCCGACTCCGCCCAGACTGTCGCCGACCACATACTGAACGACCTCGCCGACTTCACCGCAAACCGTCCCCAGCACGACGACCTCACCCTGGTCACCGCCAAGATAAACGGCTTCTCCCCCAGTTAAATTGGGGTATAGATAAATGCCCCCGTCTGCAAGTTAGACTGGGGACATGATGCCTCATCGTGTCCCCAGTTTAACGTTCGGCCACAACTCCGCCGCTTCGCACTTCCTTATGGACAAATGCTTCCCACTGCCCATATAATGATCTCGGAGGACCGAACCATTGGGCAACTCCCAGGAAGGACTGACTCCATTGAAACTCTGCCACAACTGCGGCGCCGCATGGGTCTCTGAACAGCGCCACCCGTCCCGCACCGAAACTTGCGCGACATGCGGACGCGACCTGCACTGCTGCCTCAACTGCAAGCTCTACGACCCAAACGCTCCCAACCAGTGCAGGTCTCGCACCACCGAACTTGTGCTCGACAAGGAAAAGGCAAACTTCTGTGACGAGTTCGAGTTCGCGGAAGACAAAGGCCCCCAAAAAGAAACCGACGCCCAAGCCAGGAGCAGAGACGTCTGGGGAAAACTGTTCGGGAACAAATAGAAACAGGCTGCAGCGCTCCACCCGCACCTTTGCCGACAAATCTTTGGAATCCGACATTTTCTTTTCGATTCTTGCCTCTCCGAAGTCAGTAGGGTCAGGCCTACACATTCATATTCATAATAGTAGCTATAGTTGCATATAGATATTACGCGCGTTTCGGACCAAATTCAGGCTCCGCCGGTGAGGTAGGCTCTAACAAGTCTCTCTGGAACCTCCCCGCCCTCTGTGGCTAAGCCTCCTTTCGTACTTCATCCTTCGCCCTTCGTCCTTCGCTCCTCCCCTCTCGCTCCGCGAGTCCGGCCGGTTGACACATCTTCGGGCGGAGCACTATAATGAGGAACTGAGAGTTCAAACGGGCTGCCCATAGCAACACCGGCGAGGCGGGGAAGGCGCATCATGATTCGTAAACTCATTATTATCGCAGTGTTAGCCGCGATCGCCTACGGAGTTTACAGGTGGATGGACTCATCCGATTTCTTCGGCACGCGCGGCAAGCAGCGCCAGACCTTCGAGGACTTCCAGAAGCAGGCGACTGACTAGAAAGAAGAAGGCGTTCTCAGATGCCTCTGTGGCTGAACCTCCTTTGCTTTGAATCCATACTACTCAAGCGCAAAATAGTATAAGCATTGGTTTCGTTAGTCTGAGTTTCAACCCGAAACTCGAAACCCGAGACCAGAAACCGACAAATCATGCCTCGATTAATCATAAAAGAAAAAGGTCTTGAAACCCGGAGCGTGACCGTTCCGCAAGGCATGTTCAGCATAGGCCGCTCAAGCAAGAACAAGATCGTCGTAAACAACCGATTTGCCTCCAGCCGCCATTGCCAGATTGTCTATGATGGAGAAGAATGCACCGTCGTTGACCTCGACAGCACCAATGGCCTGTTCGTCAACGGCAACAAGGTGACGCTCAAAAAGCTCGAGGACGGCGACCGCATTTTCGTGGGGTCGGCCCTTCTGATATATATCGCCAATGAGCAGGCGATCAAGGTTGATACGTTGCAAGATCGATTGAAGAGCGACTCCGCCCAGGAACGCGAGCTCGCGGCCGACCTGCTCGGCCTGTTTGGCGGACAGACAGCGGCGGCGCCGCTCGTCGCCGCTTTGAAGGAAGACCCTGAAGTCAAAGTGAAGGCGGCCGCCGCCGAAGCGTTGGGCATGCTGGGAGTCCCCGACTCCGCCAAAGTGCTCCTGGGTTACTTCGACACGGCCGACCCCACGCTCCGCAATTCGGTCGTCAGGGCCATCGTCAGGCTGGCCGACGACAAGATGATCGAAGGGATCGCCCGCTACCTCAAGCACGAGGACAGCCGGGTCCGCGTGCTCGCCGCGCACACGCTCGGGCGCACCGGCAACCGACTGGCCACAAAGTTCCTGGTGAAATCGCTCACCGACGAGACGTTCGCGGTGCGCGAGGCGGTCATCAAGGCCCTCGGCGACGTCGGCGACCCGTCCGTCGCCGAAACACTCGTGGCGGCCGTCGATGATATCCGTTACCCAAAGCTCTGGGTGGTCGACACGCTCGGAAAGTTGGGGAATCTCTCGGCCGCGCCCACCCTCATGAGGACGCTCGAAGACCCAAGCCCCGAAGTTCGCGAGGCGGCCGCCGAAGCCCTCGGCAAGCTCCGCGCCGAACAAGCCCTGCCCGCGCTCATCAATGCCCTGGAAGACTCCGATCCCAAGGTGCGGGCGACAACGGCCAATGCTCTGGAGAAATTGCGCAAGCATATTGAAATGGTCCGAAAACTGTCGCCCCTCGCCGGCAAGGAAAAGCAGACCGTCGAGATGTCTTCCATCGGCGACAGTGACGCCCGGCTCACCGAGGGTGGGCCGTTGTACGGTGAAAATCCCGCGCGATGGCGCGCGTGGTGGAGCCAACTGCCGCCAGCATGAGGGAGACAGCGTGGCAGAGCCGCAACCAAAGCCCCTCACCCTAACCCTCTCCCAGTGGGAGAGGGTTAGGGTGTAGCGCAGGCTTCTCCCGCCCTGGCGGGACAATTCGGTCACCCTCTCCCAGTGGGAGAGGGTTGGGGTGAGGGAGACACTCACGACGAAAATTCACAATCTCGAGGTTGAGTACTAGCGATGAAACAACTCTACGTGCCGTCAAAGATGGCCTACGTCAAAGGCGACAGGCCCAAAGTCGATTGTATCCTCTGCGCCGTCTGCGCGAAGGACCCCAAAGTCTCGAAACTCGAAGTGTATCGAACCAGGCATTGGGTGGCCACTGCCAATCTCCACCCCTACAACGCCGGCCACATCATGCTATTCCCGATCCGTCACGTGGTCGACGTCAGGGAACTGAAGAAGGCCGAGGCCGACGACATGCGCTCCCTCCAAAACCTCTCTCTCGATGTGCTCGACGTCGCCTATCAGCCCGTCGGATATAACATCGGCTTCAACATCGGGCGACAGGCGGGCGCCAGCATCGAACACCTGCACCTGCACGTGGTCCCGCGCTACCCCAACGAGGCCGGCTTCATGGACATCCTCTCCGACACCCGCACCATCGTCGAGAGCCCCGGCGAAACCGTCCGCAGGCTCAAGAAACACTTCAAGAAACTCGCATCGAAACCCCGCAGGAAATAGCCTCGCGGAAATCCCTTTCCCGCGCCGTACTACTCGCCCTCACGCCGACCCTCTCCCACCGGGAGAGGGCAGGGTGAGGGGCTTTGGTTGCGGCTCTGCCGCGCTGTGGTTCTCTTGCCCGAGCAAGGCCGAAATGTGTAGAACTCGTTAGGTTGCAGAATGATTATCAGTTAGGCATGATATTAGATTTTAAAGCTCCTCACACGAATTTGTGGGTTAATTCTGGCATAGGGAGATCACCCAGCACGTGATAAAGGGCGAGAGAAAAGGTATCCGCCCGAGGGCTATGTGCCGGACGAGACGACCAAAGTCTCCTTCGTAGATGGAACGATGGAGACGACCGTGTTCCAGGTGACCGAGGTCGGCTCGGTGATGGACACCACGCAGGTGGACTACGACATCAAGGAGATGAAGGACGGCAAGGTCGTCAAACGCCACCGCTTCTCGCACAAGATCGGCACGAAAACCAACGGCGAGTCGGAGAAGTTCGCGCCGATCATGCACAAAGCGAAGCCGGAGACGCCGCCGGGCGCCGAGCAGCGTCCCGATGCGATCAAGATGAACGAAGTGTTTGTCGGCAACCAGCAAGGAGAACCGGCGCCGAGCGAGAAGCAGGAATAAACGCCGCAATATATGGGGAGCCCGGACTTACCGTTTTGGCTCCTCTTGCGTTTGCGCTGTTCGTGGCGGTTACCCGAGGGTCAGTCGGTACGCTTTCCGGCGGCGGGGGGAACCTCGATCCTGTGCTCCGTAAAAGGCTTTCCGGCAGGGTCGGTTATCAGGATTCGGTACGTTCCGGAAGCGCCGATGACGGGGAAGGCATATACATCCGCGGCTCGTGTGAGCGGGCCGAACGTGAGTTCCAGTTCGACAATGCCGCCCGGCTTCAATTCGGCCGGCAACTGCTTACCCGATTCGGGCGCAAGCAGTTTCTCTATCGGCACGTCGGCCCAGTATTCGCCGATGCGGTAGTAGCGCTGGGCGGAAATGATATAGTCCACCTCGGGCGTCTTTTCCTTCGAGGGGAGCGCCAGTTTCATGTCGCCCCAGCCCTCATTGAGCACGTTCAGGCGGACTCCAAGCGCCGGTCCTTCCGGCGCCCTTGCCTCGTACTGCTCGCCCCAAATCCTTGGCTCGCCCCTTAGATATCCGAACCACGACGTCAGATAACCGCCGATGATGAGTGCGGTGAAGACCACCATGAGCGTGAGCACTGCGATGCCGAGACGGCTCTGCCAGAGCGTGGAAAAGGCCGACCACACGAGCAGGACGAACGCGCCAATGAACACGTAAAAACCATAGCCCAATTCATGAACCGTCAGGCCTGCCCTCAGCAGCACGCCGGGTATGTTCGGATAGAGAAATGTCGCCGCGACCACGGCAATCTCAATCAGAAGAAGATAGTACACGGCGCGGAGCGTCCTGAGGTCGGCGAGCAATGGCAGGACAAACATCACCGCAAGCGCTATGGGAAGCGGCCAGAGGTTTATGGAAAGCGCATCCGCCTGGATCAGCCGGCCGGTCAGTTCGCGCAACGTGAGCGGCTCTGCCCCGGCCCCCGGTTGCAGCCACGGCAGGAACGGCGACACCGCAAACGCGCAGACCGACAGGATCGCCAGAATCCGAGGAAATGAGAAGAAGCTTTCGCGACCGGTCTTCTTGAAATCGGACCCCGTTCCCGGCATGCGTTCCTCCGAGCAGTCCCCCGTCGAGACACCACAAGGAAGTTTCGTCGATAATATCACAAACGCATAAACTTCGTCCAGTCTTGACATCTTGCGGCTTTTGCATTACTTTGTTAACGGAAGCCGGGTGAGGCAAATACAGCGCGGCGGAGCCGCGAAGAAGGAGAGGAACGCGATGATCGAGGTGACTGAACGCCCCATCGAGCCCCGGACGGTTTATGAACGCATATCGCATGAAGGGTCGGGCTCGGTCGTCGTTCATTTCGGAGTCGTAAAGCCGGTCGTAGCGGGCCGCGCGACGCGCGGCATCCGCTTCGCCCCCAAGCCAGGCCTCGAGGACGAAATTCGGGCCATCGAAGCGAAGCTGCGAGCGAATTGGGCGGTGACAGATGTGCTGCTGATCCGGCGAATCGGAGAAGTATCCATCGGTGATATCATCCTGGCCGCAGCGGTGTCGGCGCCCGAGCGCGGGCCTGCCTTCGAGGCTTGCCGCGAAGCCGTCGAGAGCTTCAAGAAATTGAAATGCGTGCAGAAGGAAGAATTGTTCGAATAGCCGAAACGTGCAAATGAATGAGAGCACATCATGGGACTTCTTGAAGAAGCGCGTGGAAAACTTGTCCAACTTTGCAACGACCGCGACGTTGACCGCCGCAAGGAAATCGCCGTTCACCCTCTGCATCCCGATGAAGCGATAGGCAAGAGCGCTTCGCAGGATTTTGTCATCAAGAAGGGGAAAGAGCGCGTTATCGAGGCGGAGTTCGAGGGCGCGCGCGGCCAGGCGTTCACCGATCAGCCCGCTGAATGGTCAGGCACGATTCAGGAACTATTGCGGCTCGACCTGAGCCGCGTCTCCAATCGCGCGATATTTGTCGCCGGCTTGAACGCGATTATGCGCCGTCTTGGAGAGGCTCGCGGGACCGTCCATTGCCTCAATGAAGACCCGTCGCGCTGCGGGGAGGCGATGGTGGCGGAGGTCGAGAAGCGATTCGGCAAGAAGCGCATCGGGCTGATTGGGCTTCAGCCGGCGATCCTCTCGGCGCTTGTCAAGAGATTCGGCGCCGATTCCCTCCGCGCGCTTGACCTGAACCCCGATAACATCGGGACGTCGAAATGGGGCGTGCCGATATGGGACGGCGGGACGGACGCGGCGTGCCTGGTGGAATGGTGCGAGGTCGGCCTCGCGACCGGATCGTCCATCGTCAACGGCACGATTGACGGCATCAGGGCGCGCTTTGCCGCCACGCGCAAGCCGCTCATATTCTTCGGCAACACCATCTCCGGCGTGGCGGCGCTGCTTGATCTTGAGCGCATCTGCCCGTTCGGACAGTAAATCACGTTTTTGCCATCTCGCGTAGCTGCCTCACCGTGTAGGCGCCGGGCGGCACCTTCTCGCGCGCCATTTGCTCGACAACCTCGACCAACACCGAATTCAATGGGGTCGGGACGTTGTGTTTCCTGCCGAGCCTGACGATCTCGCCATTGAAATACTCGACCTCGGTCCGGCCGCGCTTCAGATACAGGTCCTGCCAGGTGCTCGGGCGCAACGCCATCTCGTCATCGGCGGGAATCTCGAAATCGCGGTCGCCGGGCCTGCGAAGGCTCTCGATCATCTTCTCCGGCGGCTGATGGCCCGCCAGCGGGACAATCTCGATTCCCTCCGCCCGCGTGGCGCGGTAGGCCTCGTCAAGGATGTCGGCCATCATCGAGCGCGATTCCTCGTACTTCACTCCTTCGAGCACCGAGAGGTTGGTGATCGCAAAGAGCGCGTTGTTGAGGTTGCGGAACAGCTTCGACCATTTGACCGCCATGATGTTCGGGTAGGGCGTGACGCTGAAACCGGCTTGCGTGAGCGCCTTCGAAAGAGCATTGACGGTATCGTCGAGTCCCTTCGGGTACAGGCCGACGCCGAGGCTGTTGTCGGCGGTGTGAATGACGACGCCCGGCTCCAGATATTTCGCACCGAAGAACACTATCCCGCCATAGACGCGCGCGAACTTGCCGCCCGCGAACTCCTCGTTTCGGACGCCGTTCTGAAAGCAAACGACGGCGAGCCTGCGCGCGGCCTCGCCGAGCCTCTCGATGGCGGCCCCGGTGTCGAACGTCTTCATCGTCAGGAACATGAAATCGTCGTCGCGGAACGCTATCTCCGACACATCGGCAACGGCGGAGACCTTCAATTGATAATTCCCCTGGACGCCCTTGATCGTGAGGTCGCGCCTTGCGATCGCGTCGGCATGCGCCTCCGAACACACGAGCACGGTCTCCTGGCCGCTGTTGTGGAGATACCCGCCGATGATGCTTCCAATCGCTCCGGCGCCGTAGACGATAATTCTCACGGACAAAACCTCCTTTTCACGCGCGGTCATGGTAACACACGACGCCCGCGAATTCAAGACGG
>CAZEBC010000088.1:0-15943 GCA_964510165.1 uncultured bacterium | reverse complement strand
CCACTCATGTCGCACACCCAATCTTCCAATCTTCGGATACAACTTGACAAGAGGCAACAAATCTGCTATCTTTTAGGCACGGTCGCAGCGTCTAAGACAGAGGGCGTTCCGCCCAACGGCGGAACTTAATTGTCGCCTTCCGAGACGGGCAAAGAGCCAATGAATCTAATGACCTCTGTCGCGAAGGCGGCAGGGGTATTTTGTTTTCGGCGACTATTCACGCACCGCTTGAAGGAGCCACATTATGCCAAGGCCGGAAAAAGAGAAGCTGGTTGACGAAATGACGGGCAAACTCTCCCAGCATCGGGTGGCGATCCTGACCGATTATCAGGGCCTCAACGTGGCCGCCATCACCCAATTGAGAGAGCAGTTCAGGAAAACCGGCATCGAGTACCGCGTCTTCAAGAACACCCTCGGACGAATCGCCGCAGCCAAGGCCGGACATCAGGCGCTCCTCCAGTTCATCGAGGGGCCGACCGGCTACGCCTTCGCAGAGGACCCGGTTGCGCCGGCGAAGGTGCTGACGGAATTCATGAAGACAAATCCGAACCTCAGGATAAAATGCGCGCTCATCGGCGGGCGGCTGTTCGACCAGGCGCAGATGCAGACTATTGCGACCCTGCCGCCCAGAGAGGTGCTGCTCGGGCAGGTGTTGGGCCAGATCATGGCGCCAATGGTCGGGCTGGCAACCGCGATGAACAGCATCATCCAGAAGCTCGGATACGCTCTGGACGACCTTCGCAAGAAAAAGGAAGCCGCATAGTTATCACTGAATCAACTGCAATACACAAGGAGGAATTACAGAAATGGCTAAGCTTGGAATGGACGAGTTGCTGGATGCGATCGGCGAGATGACCGTGCTGGAACTCTCCGAGTTCGTCAAAAAGTTCGAACAGAAGTTCGGCGTCAGCGCCGCCGCTCCCGTCGGCGTCGCCATGGCGCCCGTGGCCGCCGCTGCCGAGGCCGCTCCCGCCGCCGAGGAAAAAACCGAGTTCAACGTGCTCCTGAAAGAAGTCGGTCCCGAGAAGATTAAGGTCATTAAAGAGGTCCGCGCTCTCACCGGACTCGGCCTGAAGGAAGCCAAGGCGGTTGTCGACGAAGCGCCGAAAATGCTGAAGGAGGGTGCTTCCAAGGAAGAGGCCGAGAAGATGAAGGCCAAACTCGCCGAAGTCGGCGCCACCGTTGAGATACAGTAATTACCGGCAACCAAGAATTATATTGGGGACACAATGTCCCGCGCCGCGCGGGATGTCCCCAATATAATAACCCACGCTCGCGCGATAACCTCGCTTTCGCGAGACGGAGGGGCCCGCATCTGATCCAACAGGGAGGCTGTCATGGCAGTAATGGTCTATAACACGCTGACCCGCAAGAAAGAGCCTCTGGAGCCTATCCAACCCGGGAGGATCAGCATCTACACGTGCGGGCCGACCGTCTACAATTACTTCCATATCGGCAACGCCCGCGCATTCGTGTTCTTCGACGTTGTGCGGCGCCACCTCGAGTATCGCGGCTACTCGGTCAAGTACGTGCAAAACCTGACTGACATCGACGACAAGATAATCAACAAGGCTAAAGAAGAGGGTGTTCCTGCCTCCGAGGTCGCCGAACGCTATATCCGCGCCTATTTCGAGGATGCCGACGCGCTCGGCATCCGACGCGCCGATTATCATCCTCGCGCCACCGACCTCATCCCCGAGATGATCTCTCTCATCGAGACGCTGCTCCAGAAGGGATTCGCGTATCGGGTCAACGGCGACGTCTTCTTCGAAATATCGAAATTCAAAGACTACGGCCAGCTTTCCCACCAGAACATCGAGCAGCTCATGGAAGGCGCCCGCGTCGAGGTTGACCCGCGCCTGCGCCATCCGCTCGATTTCGCGCTCTGGAAATCGGCCAAGCCGGGCGAACCGAGCTGGAACAGTCCGTGGGGCAAGGGCAGACCCGGCTGGCACATCGAATGCTCGGTCATGTCCGTCAAGTTTCTCGGAGAGGATTTCGACATCCATTGCGGTGGACAGGACCTCATCTTTCCCCATCACGAAAACGAGATCGCCCAGAGCCGGGCGGCCACTGGCAGGCATTTCGCCAAGGTGTGGCTTCACAACGGCTACCTCAACATCAAGGGCACGAAGATGTCGAAATCGCTCGGCAATGTCGTCCTGGGACGCGACCTGCTGAAGGACGCCGATGTCGAGGTCATCCGCCGGTTCCTTCTCTCCGCCCATTACCGAAGCCCGCTGGACTTCACCGACGATTCGCTCGCCGAGTCGCAGTCCGCACTCAACAGAGTCTACATCGCGCTCGACAAGGCCGAGCGGCAGGCGCGGATGCTCGAGCGTAGGTCCGCGCGCACGTCCGCCGACGTCGTTTCGATCGAGGACATAACGAAGCGGCTCACCGCCGAGTTTGAGGCTGCGATGGACGACGACTTCAACACGCCCAAGGCACTGGCGGCCTTCTTCGACATGGTCAGAGACCTAAACAAGGTGCTCGATGGCCCCGACGCCTGGAAGTGCAAGCCGGAGGAGTTGCGCGCCCTCGTCGAAGAAACACGCAGGCTCGGAGCGGTCCTGGGCATCTTCCAGCAGAGACGGGGCGAGGTCGAATCGGACCTGACCGAGAAACTGCTCGGCCTCCTGATCACGCTTCGGGCCGAGGCCCGCGCGCGCAAGGACTACCAACTCGCCGATTCCATCAGGGCACGCCTCGCCGATATGGGCATCACCCTCGAAGACACTCCCGATGGCACGTTCTGGCGCGTGGAGAAGGTTTGACACGACGGAGCGTCACGCATGATATATCTGGACAATGCGGCGACCTCTTTTCCCAAGCCTGAAGCGGTAACACAGGCAGTCGCCAGATATATGACGCGCATCGGCGCAAGCCCGGGACGCTCAAGCCACGCGCTCGGGCGGCAGGCCGACGAAACCGTGTTCCGCGCGCGAGAAACGCTCGCCGCTCTGTTTGGAGTGGACCGTTCCGAGCGCATCGTGTTCACCGCAAATGCGACCGAAGCGCTCAACCTCGCCATCAAAGGACTGCTCTCGCACGGCGGCCACGTCATAACCACATCGCTCGAACACAATGCCGTCCTGCGGCCGCTCCGCGCATTGGCCCCACAGGGTGTCGAGCTGACCATAATCCGGAGCGACGGCGGCCCCATCGAACCCGCTGAAGTTCGCCGCTCCATAAGGCCGAACACAAAGCTGCTTGTCACAACCTTCGCGAGCAACGTGACGGGCGCGCTCATGCCGGTGCGCGAGATTGGCGCGCTCGCGCGCGAACATCGAATCCCGTACCTGGTGGATGCCGCCCAGGCGGCGGGAGCATTTTCCATCAACCTGCGCGAAATCCCCATCGACCTGCTCGCCTTCACCGGACACAAGGCGCTGCTCGGGCCGATGGGCACCGGCGGACTGTATATCGCCGAAGGCCTTGACCTCCAGCCGCTCAAGGAAGGCGGCACCGGCAGCGATTCGCCGAATCCGCTCCAGCCGGAGGAACTGCCCGACAGGTACGAGGCCGGAACCCTCAATGGGCCGGGGATTGCAGGTCTTGGGACCGCGGTGCAGTATATAATGGAGAAAGGGGTTGCCGCGATGCGCCAGTACGAGCTTGGCCTCGCCCATAGACTCGAGGAGGGACTCGCCGAGGCGAAACGCGTGCGCATCCGTTCGCAAACCGGCCGAGAGCGGATCGCGCTGACTTCGATCACCGTAGATGACTGGGAATCGCAGCAGTTCGCGTACGAACTTGATCGACAATTTGGCATATGCGTCAGGGCGGGCCTTCATTGCGCGCCCGAGGCGCACAGAAGTACAGGCACGTTTCCCGGGGGAACGGTGCGGTTCAGCCCCGGGCCTTTCACCCGCGTCGAAGACATCGACGCGGCCATCGAGGCGGTTCACCGCCTCGCGGCGTAGAGCATCCCACGTGCAGAGGGAGAATGAGCATGAAACGCGTATATCTTGATCACAACGCCACTGCCCCGACGAACCCCCAAGTGCTCGCGGCAATGATGCCGTTCTTCGGAGAAAAATTCGGCAATGCGTCCAGCATACACAGCTTTGGCCGTGAGGCGCACGAAGCCGTGGCCGTCGCGCGCGAGCAGGTGGCGGCGCTCATCGGGGCGGAACCCTCGAACATCGTGTTCACAAGCGGCGGCACCGAGTCGGACAATCTCGCCGTGAAGGGGATTGCGTACGCCAACGAGAAAAAGGGAAAACACATCATCACCTCGCAGATCGAGCATCACGCCGTCCTGAACACCTGCAAGTTCCTCGAGAAGCGCGGCTTCGAGGTCACCTACCTCAACGTTGACAAGTATGGAAAGGTGGACCTCGATCAGCTTCGCGATTCGATCCGAAAGGACACCGTCCTCATTTCCGTCATGCACGGCAACAACGAGATCGGCACGGTTCAGGATATCGAGAGGATCGGCGCCATCGCCGCCGAGAGGGGCGTGTATTTCCATACCGATGCGGTCCAGACTTGCGGCAAGCTGCCGGTCGATGTGGCAAAGGCCAACGCGAGCCTTCTCTCGATGTCGGCCCATAAACTGTATGGACCGAAGGGGGTCGGCGCTTTGTATGTCAAAAAGGGGACCCGCCTCATCCCGATTCAACACGGCGGTCACCACGAGTCGAATCGGCGCGCCGGCACCGAGAACGTGCCGGGTATCGTCGGCATGGGAAAGGCATGCGAGATCGCCCGCACAACGATGCCGGAGAAATCGCCCAAGATGGCCGAACTGCGTGACCATCTCCAGAACGAATTGGTCGAACGAATCGAGGACACGGTGATCAACGGCCACCCGACCGACCGCCTGCCGAACACACTGAACATCTGCTTCCGTTATGTCGAGGGCGAATCAATGATCATGATGCTCGACATGAAGGGGATAGCAGTCTCGAGCGGCTCGGCGTGCACCTCCGGCTCGCTCGACCCCTCGCATGTGCTGCTCGCGATCGGCCTGAGCCACGAGATCGCGCATGGCTCGCTCAGGTTCTCGCTCGGCGTCGACACTACCCGCGAGGACATTGATTACGTCGCACAGACGCTTCCCGAAATAGTGGACCGGCTCAGGAAGATGTCGGCGCTCAGGTGACGACATGTCAAACCAGGCCCGCCAGTCTGCTCGCGCCTCCGCCAAATACATCATCGTGTTGCCGACCACCCATCATACGCTTCTTGCGGAAAAAGCGCTCCATGCCGCCAACGTGCGTTCTCTCACCGTTCCGAAACCGCAGAAAGCGGTCTCCGACTGTGGCCTGGCGCTCCAGATCGAACCCGACGACCTCCACGCCGCGATGGAAATATTGACTGCACGAAAGATGCGGTTCAAGGTGTTTGCCAAAAAAGCCGATGGCGATATAGAACCATTGAAGTCGAATCAGGAGGATTGAAAATGGGATTCCTTCGGCTTGCGCTCGCTGTTGCGCTCGCGCTTGTGTCGTCGCCCGCATTCGCGCTGCAACCGTTCGAAGACAAGGCCTTGCCGCCCGAGAAGACCCGCATCATCTATGAGGTGCTTCTTGACTTCGAACCCGAACCCGAGCCGGACCCAAAGCCCGCGCCCGCCATGCCGCCTCTTGACGACAAAGCCGTGGGTCTGACGGAAGAGCAGGCGATTGCGCTGCTCCGAACCCGAAACATCGCTGTCGGCGGAAAGTCCGGGCAGCGGGAATTCCTCTACGAAGGCCTGCAAGTATTCCTGCTCGTCGATGCTCGCGAGAACCGGCTCGGCTTGGTCACGCCGGTCGCGCGGATGGACCTGCTCAGACTCAGCGAAGATTTCGTCGAGGTCAGTCTGCTTCAGAAATTGATGAAGGCGAATTATCTGGCCACTGGCTACACGCGCTTCAGTCTGAACAAAGAAGTCCTCTGGCTCTCTTACCTGCACCCGCTCAACACGCTCACCCCGCGCGATTTCCTGGCCGCCCTCGACCAACTGACCTCCGTCGCCCACAAAACCCGCGAAACCAAGTGACTATCGAATCCGAGGCTTCGCGCTGTTCCCTCACAGACGCCTTCCGAGATTCTTGGGAAGCGCCGAGAGAACCTTTCGGGCAGCTCGTTCCGCGTCATCATCGGGTTCGAGTTCCACCCAGTGCACTTCCTCCTTGCGGAACCACGTCATCTGCCTCTTTGCATATCGGCGCGAGTTGCGTTTGGTAAGCCGAATCGCCTCGTCGAGCGAGAGCCGTCCCTCAAGATAATCCACAACTTCGATATATCCGAGCGCCCTGAGATTCTTCAAGGCGTTCGCATGGCCTCTTTCGCAAAGCGCCTGAACCTCCTGAACAAGCCCCCCTTCAAACATCTGATCAACGCGGCCGTCAATCCTGCGGTACAGGTCTTCGCGCGGACGAGTGAGACCAACCATGAACGCCTCGCGGGGCTTTCGTGCGGCCCGATGCCGCTCGTGCCAGGCGGAGAACGGCGAGCCGGTGAGTTCGAATACCTCGAGTGCGCGCACGATTCTTCGAAGATCGGTTGGGGCGGCCACGCGCGCGTAGCCCGGGTCGACAGATGCGAGCCTCTCGTGGAGGACGTGGACGCCGCGCTCCTCGGCCTCCCGTTTCAGGCGATTCCTGATGCTGGATGAGGCAGGCGGCGCCGGGAATATCCCCTGAATGAGAACCCTGATGTAAAGCCCGGAACCGCCCACGACTATGGGAAGTTTGCTCTCGGCGATGAGCCGGTCAATGATCTCGCTCGCTTCTCGTTCGTATCTGGCCGCACTGAATCCTTCGGCCGGCTCGACGATGTCAATCATGTGATGCGGCGCCCGCCCGCGCAACTCGGGCGGAACCTTGTCGGTCCCGATGTCGAGCCCGCGATAGACCTGCATCGAATCGGCGGAGATGACCTCGCCGTCCAGCCATTCAGCCAAAAGCGCGCCGACCATTGACTTGCCGACCGCCGTCGGTCCGCACAGAACAAGCAATTCCGTCATCGCGCTTCAGCCCTTGCGTCCAAACGCACGCGCAATCTGCGACTCGCTGAGTCGAAGCACCAGCGGCCTTCCATGCAGGCACGTCGGCGGCGGCGCGAGGCGCTTGAGACCCTCCAGCAGCATCTCGGCTTCTCGCTCGGTGAGCGGGTCACCCGACTTTATGGAATTCTTGCAGGCCGATATCGTCATGAGGCGCTGCAGGATCTCGCGCGGCGCCCTCAGTTTCAGGCCGAGATATAACTCATCCACTCCGTCGCGCACGATTTCACCCACTCGGCTTTCGCTGTGAGTCCGGGAAATGGCCGTCACCGCGAATGTTCGAGAGCCAAACGGCTGAAGTTCGATTCCGATACGGGCGAACAGGTCGAAATATGCGGACAGCACCTCGGCCCGGTCGGGCGGCAATTCGATCGTGATCGGTATCAGCATTTGCTGAGTGGCCGCCTCTCCACCGCCGGCCGGATTGCTCTGACGCACAATCTCGTCGTACAGAATCCGCTCGTGCAGCGCGTGCTGATCCAGTATCAGCAAGTCCCGGCCGTCGGTACAGAGAAGATAGGAATTGAATACTTGGCCGATGAGGCGGAGCTCAGACGAAATGGCGGAGAAATCGGCTGTCGGTAGAGTGACCGGATGCACCGGCATCCGGTCTACGGGCTGCTCTTCATCAATCGCGGGAAGGACCGTCGCGAGCGTTCCTTCGTCGAACCGGATGCTCTGGAAGAGGGAATCATTCTTCGAACGCGTCGGTGAGGGTTCGGTCATGCGAGGCCTCGACTCGCCCGCCGGGAAGTGCGGACGACGGCCGAATGCGTCCCGCACCGCATCTTTCAGCGCGCCGATTACTCCATTGGGGTCCGCAAAGCGCACCTCACGCTTGGTGGGATGCACGTTGACATCCACAAGATGGGGATCGATCTCGACGAATACGAAGGCGACCGGGAACCGGTCGCTCATGACAATGCCGCGATATGCCTCGGCCAGGGCCTGGGAGAGGAGCCGGTTCGTAACGGGCCTGCGGTTCAGGAAGAAGAACTGGTGGTCACGGTTTGCGCGGGTGAGCGCGGGCGTTCCGAAGTAGCCCGAAACAATAAGGCCTTCGGTCCCGGCCGAGCCGTGTGCGAGATTGTCGGCGTATTCGCTCCCCCAAACGAGCGCGAGTCGGTCGGCGGTTGAGGCCGCGGGCGGAAGATTGAGCGTCTCTTTGCCGTTGCTGGTCAAGCGGAAATTTATGTGAGGATGCGCGAGCGCTTGTCTCTGCAGCATATTGATGACATGACCAAGCTCGGTGGCCGACGACTTCATGAATTTGCGCCGGGCGGGCGTGTTATAGAACAACTGGCGGACCGTCACCTGGGTGCCGGGAGGCGATCCCGTCTCGCTGACGTTCCTGAGCACGCCGCCCTCGATGACGACGCGCGTGCCGGAGATGCTGTCGTACTCCCGCGTCACCAGTTCCATCTTGGAGACGGCGGCGATGCTTGGTATGGCCTCGCCCCGGAATCCGAATGTCGTCATCGCGTCCAGGTCGGCGGCGCACGATATCTTGCTTGTGGCGTGTCGCTCAAGGCACAACAACGCGTCTTCATAGGACATGCCGCAGCCGTCATCGGTCACTCGCACGAGCGACTTGCCGCCCCCTTCGAGATCAACATGAATCCTGCGCGCGGCGGCATCGATGGAATTTTCAACGAGTTCCTTGACAATGGAGGACGGTCGCTCAATGACCTCGCCGGCGGCTATCTTGTTGGCGGTGTCTTCAGAGAGGATATTGATCTTCGGCATTGATGCGTTCCGAAAGAGTTGAGAGAATAATCAACGATATAGTAGCACAGCAGGCACGCCTGTTCAAGGAAGCGGAGTGATTTGTGAAAGAGCCGGAGGGATTCCACTGATTGAATCTGAATAGGGCACTTGGGGCCAGTGGATGAGGGTGCTACTACTTCTTCTTCGTGACTTTCTTCGCGGGTTTTTTCTTTGCCGCTTTCTTCTTAGTAGCCTTTTTCGCGGCTTTCTTCTTCGCGGGTTTCTTTTTCGCGGCCATATACTATCCTCCCCATGGCGGTTACACTTTGAGCACTGACGGGATCATGGGTCAATGGATCGCACTGGCCCCAAGTGTCAAGAAGAATTATACCACGATATATGGTAGCTGTCAAGTGTCTATGCCACATTATCTTGAAAAAATTGTTTTTCTCCTCCTGTCAAGCCCGACATCCGGCTCTCGAAAGAGATCTCGTGACTCCGCCACTTATCTTTCAGGCGGACGATTTGGAACATTTGTCATTTACGAAGGGGGAAAACATGGCTATAATTGTGGCAACCCTTGTGTTCGAGTTCGGAGCGGAAACAGGATGAATGGATGAATGAAGGAGGCAGCGATGTCACGTGTAGCGCGCAGATTGGTTGGAAGTGCAGCAGCGTTCTTGTTTGTATTCTCTATCGCGTCCTCGGCTATTTCCGCGAGGGAAGCGGCGGAGGCCGACCTCATCATGCAGCAGTCGGAGGAAACGAAAAAGTGTATCCTGTGTCATGAGGCGAGCCATGTAGCTTCGGCGGTGATCGGCCAGTGGATTGAAAGCGCGCATGCGAAGAATGGAATCGGATGCCATGAGTGTCACCGCGCGGATGCGAAGGACCTCGATGCGTTCGAGCATTATGATGCAACGATCTCAGTCATCGTGTCACCCAAGGATTGCGCACAGTGTCACCCGACGGAGGCGCAGGAGTTTGACGGGAGCCATCATGCGCGAGGGGGTCAAATACTAGGCTCTCTCGACAACGTGCTCGGTGAAGTCGTTGAGGGCGAGCCTGTGGCCAACGCCGGCTGCAAGCAGTGTCACGGCTCAGAAGTAAAGGTGATCGGCGACGGAAAACTTGACCCAACCACCTGGCCGAACACGGGCATCGGCAGGATCAACCCCGATGGGAGCAAAGGTTCGTGCAGCGCGTGCCACTCGCGCCACTCTTTCTCGTCTATGCTCGCGCGCCAACCCGAGAACTGCGGCAAGTGCCACCTCGGACCCGATCATCCGCAATACGAAGTGTACATGGAGTCCAAACACGGCATCGCGTTCCGCGCCTTGATCGACAGGATGAATCTCTCGAGCGACAGTTGGGTGCTCGGCGTGGATTACGATGCGGCGCCGACGTGCTCCACCTGCCACATGGGCGCGACAAGAGAGCTTCCGCTCACGCATGATGTCGGGCAGAGAATCAGTTGGACGCTCCGGCCCGAGGTCTCGTTCAAGCTGGAAAACTGGGAGCAGCGTCGCGGAACCATGAAGAAAGTGTGCTCGACGTGCCATGGCCCCGGCTTCGTCGACGGTTTCTACAAGCAGTATGACGACGTGGTGGAACTCTACAACGAGAAATTCGCAAAGCCCGCGAAAGCGATAATGACGAAACTCAAGGAAGCGGGCAAGATCAACGCGACTCCATTCGACGAGGAAATCGACTGGACCTACTTCTTCCTCTGGCATCATGAGGGACGACGCGCCCGCCACGGCGCCTCGATGATGGGACCCGACTACACGCAGTGGCATGGCTTCTATGAGGTCGCCCACAGGTTCTACATCGAGTTCATACCGGAGGCCGAACATCTGCTTCCGGGCGTGACCAAGCCATTCATGGACAGCGAATTCCACAAGTGGACCAAGGGATTGGGCGCCGAGGAGCGGGAGCGCATCAAGGAGTTCTACAAGCAGCGCTACAAGCGCGCCGCCGAACCGCAAGAATAGGCCCTTCTTCGGAACGGCTGGATTTTCGCTCAGGCGTGTGTTATAATTGGCCCAACGTGCAACCCATAGGGTTGTGCCTCTTCCTCATCAGGCTGGGCGTTAGGGGTGGCGCCCAGCCTTCTCTCCTTTTGGCAACGGTCAGCGTAGACAACCGCAAAGCCGTAATCGGAAGTTATATTGGGGACACCATGTCGCACGGTGTCCCCAATACAACCTATGTGTACCTATGTGGCCCCTGCTTGACTCCGGGACGGTTGTCAAGTAGAATGTGACCGCATTCGTTGGTGATTTTGTGTGAATAAAATGATTTACGCAAGCAAAGCGATCTTCAATATCTTTCGCTTCCACTCGACGGGAGGTACTTTCAGACCATGGCCAAGAAGACTCTTGAGTTGAAGCCGGAACAACTCCGGTGGCGGTGCGATCCCAGACTGTTTCAGTTCAAGACCACCGCCGACCTGAAGGAGAAGACCGAAATAATCGGCCAGGAAAAAGCGCTCAAGGCGATGGAGACCGGTCTTTCGATTCACAGTCCCGGCTTCAATGTGTACGTGGCCGGCCTGGGCGGAACAGGCAAGATGACCACGGTCAGGTTCATCCTCGAAAAGCTGAAGGTAACGAATTCGAGACCGAACGACAAGTGCTACGTCCATAACTTCAAGATACCCGACATGCCCCGCATGATAGAGTTGCCTGCCGGCAAGGGAAAGCAGTTCAAGAAGGATATGGAGGACCTCCTTAACGCGCTTAAGACAAACATCCCCAAGGTATTCGAAAGCGAGAGCTACCAGGAGAGCCGTGAAGAAATCCTCTCTATGGTCAGAGAGAAAGAGGAGGAAGTGTTCAAACCTTTCCAGGAGATGCTGGAAAAGGAAGGCTTCGCGCTTATCCAGATGAAGATGGGCACGCTCACGCGCGCAGGCGTCGCTCCGGTGGTTGACGGCAAACCGGTCTCGGTGGATGACTATGTGGGTCTCGTGAATTCCGGCAAGATCGAGGGAGTGGACCTCGAAAAGTTCAAGGAGAAGTATCTCAAGTACGACAAGGACTTGCAGGAGAAGGTCAAAGAAGTGGCGCTTCTCGGTAAGGAAGTCCAGGCAAAACTCGAGCAGCTCGACCGCGGCTACGCGCTCTTCGTGGTTGACGGGTTCATCGAGACTCTCAAGGCCAGATATGACGTGCCCAAGGTCGCCTCGTATTTGGAGGAAGTGAAGGACAGCGTGCTGTCGGATATCGAAAGGTTCAAGCGAGGTCCCGTTGAATACACGCCGGTGCCGGGAATGCCCGCCATCCGCGTCGAAGACCCGTTCCTTGAGTACGAGGTCAACGTCATCGTGGACAATTCAGAGACCAAAGGCGTTCCGATCATCATCGAGAATTCGCCAACGTTCCACAACCTGTTTGGAACGATCGAGACGTCGTTCTCGCGCACCGGCGAGCCGGAAACAAATCACATGCGGATCAAGGCCGGCTCGATCCTCCGCGCCGACGGCGGCTACCTCGTGTTCAACGCGATGGATGCGCTTTCCGAGCCTTATGTCTGGAAGACGCTGAAGCGGACGCTGATCAGCAAAGTGGTGGAAATCCCGAGCGCCGGCATCTTCCCCTTCATGTCGGTTTCCGGCATGAAGCCGGAGCCTGTCGGGATCAACCTGAAAATAGTGCTCGTCGGCGACTACTACCTTTACCGGCTGCTGTACGCCGTGGACGAGGATTTCCGGAAGGTGTTCAAGATCAAGTCCGACTTCGCTCCCGAGATGGACAGGACCCCGAAGCACATACGCGACTACGTGAACTTCGTGAACGGCCTTTGCAACCGCGAGAAACTGTTCCACCTCGATCCCGAAGGGATGGCCGCCATCGTCGAATTCGGAGTCGAGCAGGCCGGCCGCCAAAACAAGATGACTACCCGCTTCAGCGAGGTGGCCGACGTCATCCGCGAGGCGAGCTATCTGGCGGGAAGAGAGGGCTCAGAATGCGTGACCGCGCGACATGTCGAGAAGGCAATTGATGAGCGTATCGAGCGGGTCAACCAGGTCGAGCTCATCATCAAGGAGTTTATTGACGACGGCAGAATTCGCATCGAGACGGAAGGCAAGAAGATCGGACAGGTCAACGGCCTCGCCGTCTATCACACGGGCGACCATGTCTTCGGCAAGCCGGTTCGCATCACAGCCGAAACCTCGATGGGGCGCGCGGGCATCATCAGCATCGAGCGCGAGTCGAAGATGAGCGGCAGCACCCACGACAAGGGAATGCTTATCATGAGCGGGTATCTTCGGGCAAAGTACGCGCAGGACAAGCCGCTCACGCTGAGCGCGAGCATCTGCTTCGAGCAGTCATACACCGAGATTGACGGCGACAGCGCATCCACCGCCGAACTCTATGCGCTGCTCTCCAGTCTGGCAGAGGTTCCTCTGAACCAGAACCTCGCGGTTACCGGCTCGATTGACCAGAAGGGCAACGTGCAGCCCATCGGCGGCGTGAACGAGAAGATCGAGGGCTTCTTCAAGGTGTGCAAGGCGCGAGGCCTCAAGGGAGTCGAGGGCGTTCTGATCCCGAAACTCAACGTGGGCGATTTGATGTTGAGCAAGGAGATCGTCGAGGCGGTCCGCAAAGCCAGGTTCCACATCTACGCCGTCGGCACGGTCGATGAAGGACTCGAAGTCCTGACCGGCCTCAAATGCGGCAAGCGCACCAAGACCGGCAAATATCCGAAGGGAACGCTGAATCACCTCGTGGTCGAGCGCCTCGAAAAGCTGTCCGAAGGCCTCAAGAAATACCAGGGCAACGGCGAGGCGGAGAAGAAGTAGCTGCGGGGCACGGCATTCTCACGCTCACATTCGTAGATTATAGAGAACAAATATACCCATGCCTGATGTATTCGACCCAACTGTAATCAACGGGTTACGCCTGGCGAATCGTTTTGTCCGGTCGGCAACGTATGAGGGTCTGGCCGATGAGAACGGGGGCGTGACCGACAGGCTGGTGGCGCTGTACGAGGAACTGGCGCGGGGCGACATCGGTCTGATAGTCGTCGGCTACGCGTACGTCCAGCGCAACGGCCGAGGCGGGCCGGGGATGCTCGGCATCTTCTCGGATGAGCACATTCAGGGATTGACCCGACTCGTTCAAGCCGTTCACGCACATGGCGCCAAAATAGCCCAGCAAATCGTTCATTGCGGGCGACAGACGGTTCCCGCGCTCGCGCGCGGCGACCTGGTGGCGCCGTCACCCGTGCCGACCCGCAAGCTGGGGCTGGTCCCGCGCGAGCTTACGAAGGCTGAAATCGAGGAACTGATCGAAGACTTCGCCAGGGCCGCCGTCAGGGCGAAGACGGCGGGCTTTGACGCCGTACAGATTCATTGCGCGCATGGATACCTGCTCAATCAGTTCCTCGCCCGAAACACGAACCTGAGGAGCGACGAATACGGCGGTGATATCAGCGGACGCGCCAAGACGCTGTTCGAGGTGTACCGGCGCATTCGCGAGAGCGTCCGCGCCGACTATCCCGTCCTCATCAAGCTGAATTGCTCCGACTTTGTCGAGGGCGGACTCGAGCTGGAGGAATCGCTCTGGGTTGCCGGGCAACTGGCCGAGATGGGTATTGACGCCATCGAGATCAGCGGCGGAGCGTGGGATACCGAGACAGAAGAAGGCAAATCCATCCAGAAAGGCGTTCCGCGCAGACGGCCCGAAGCATATTTCCTGCCATACGCCGAAAAGTACAAAGAGGTCGCCGATGTCCCCATCATCACGGTCGGCGGCATTCGCACCCTCGAGACGGCCCGCAGGATAATACGTGAAGGCAAGGCCGACATGATTTCTCTGTGCAGGCCGTTCATTCGCGAGCCGCATCTGCTCAAACGCTGGCGCGAGGGAGACATTTCGCCCGCCAAATGCGTCTCGTGCAATCGGTGCCTCGCGCTTACGCCAAATGAGGGACTTCAATGTTTCAGTAAAGAGGCGAGAGCGAAACAGCACGGAAGCGCACGGCGCAAAGAAATGTAGGGGCGCACGGCGTGCGCCCTATGCCGATGCCTCGACGCGCGTCTTGATCAATTTCAAGATGTCCTCGCCCAGGAAGGTGTCCACTTTGGAGGAGGGATACCAGCCGGCTGCGAGCGTCAAACCACCCCAGTCATATTCTTCCGCGCTCAAGAGGATGGTGATTTTGGTCTTGTCCTTGTCCAGGGGTTCGAGGCGGATGTCGAGAACGGTCCTGTGCTGGAAGAATATGATCCCGCTGGTCTTCTCCCACGCGATGAACCGGCCCGCATTGTCCACCGTATGCACCACGAGTCGCTCATCTTTCCTCAGAGCCTCATGGCTTGCCTGAAACGCTTCCTTGAAACCGACAGAAAGCGTATCGGTTATCGGCGGCTGAGGAGCCGGGTACTTGGGCGCGGCAGCGCATGAGAGGATAAGAGAAGCCGACAGAAGCATGACGGTCCACATCGCCGCCTGACGGTGGAGAGCGGATCTGTGGATAATTTGAGGCGCGATTGTCATGACCCTAATGATACGAAAGATGCGCACAATAGTCAAGTCATGTGCTGAATCGGGGACACCATAAATTAGGGTGTCCCCAATCTAGCGACCAATGTGGCAAGTGAATTAATTCTGCTCATTCAACCCCGGGATCGGAGTGAGAGATGACCGTCTCGCATTCAGCCTCGGGCGGGTCGGTGTCCACGGGCAGACGCCAGAAGGCTTTTCTGCGCCTTCGGAAAAACAAGGGAAATTCGCTGGCGGCGGAATCCGCGAGTTCGGCTTTTCCCGAAAGCAACTGGCTGACTCGTCGCAGAAACGAGAGAGGAGTTGATGCAAGCAGAGGAATGGGAGGAATGTAATCGTCCTCAGTTACCAGAAGGACGGTGCGACCGACCTTGACCCTGTCGCCCACCCTGAGTTCCTGGGTTTTCACCCGCGAACCGTTCACCTGGGTGCCGTTCTTTGTGCCCAGGTCGAGCAGGAACAACGAACTGCCGATTTTCCGAATCTTGCAGTGCTTGCGCGAGACCCCGAGGTCCATTACCCTGATTCTGTTGGACAAATCCCTGCCCACGGTGTTAATCCCGTCATGAAGTCTGAATTCGGCCGGGCGTCCAATGCCTTTTTCGACGACAATTTTCATTGACGTTCTCGGGACCGGTCGGCGCTCGTCATAACGCTTTTGTTCGATATTATATGTTTTTTAATTCGTTTTGTCAATAGGCTGGCGGCGACTCCATTCAAATTG
>CAZEBC010000087.1:0-15984 GCA_964510165.1 uncultured bacterium | reverse complement strand
TTGCGGATGGATTTTGGAAAATCACGATAGAAATTCAACAAACTGAGGGTGAGTGGCACACAAACCCAGGGGCACGGCGCGCCGTGCCCCTACCGGAAAACTCTACTATATTTTCTCTCGTTCTCACATTTCCTGCAGGCCGGGGCCGATCTCGGGATCGGTCATCACGTTGACGACGGCGGGCAGGCCGGAATCGAGCGCGCGTTGGATTGCCGGGCCGATGTCCTCGGGCTTTTCGACAAATTCGCCGTGGCCGCCCATGGCTTCGATCATCTTGTCGTATCTGCGGTGGGTGAGGTCGCAGCCAACGGCCATGCCCTTTGTTCTCATGAACGGCCGCTTGATCATGCCCCAGCATTTGTCGTTTCCGATCACGACGACGAAGGGAATGTTGTGCCTGAGCGCCGTGTCGAATTCCATGAGGGTAAGCCCGAAGCTGCCGTCGCCCGTCGTCACGATGACGCGCTTGTCCGGGTTGGCCAGCTTCGCGGCGATCCCATAGGGGATTCCGACGCCGAGGCAGCCGAATATTGAGGACACAAGCGAGATGTAGAGGCCGGGGCCGAGCGCGGGGAGCGCCAGGTTCGCCCACACGCACATGTCGCCGCCGTCCGAGCATAGAACGGTGTTGCGGTCGAGGAATGGCATGATCTCCTTGCAGAGGCGCAGCGGATGGATGGGCGTCTGGTCGGAGTTGAACATCGGCTCGAAGGCCGCCCGCATGTTCTGGCGGGCACTCTTGAGATGTTCCACCCACTCCTTGTGGTTCATCTTCTTGATGCCCGCGCTGAACTGCTTCAGCACCGTGCCCGCGTCGCCCACGATCCCGACCTCGGGCGCGCGTCCGGCGCACATTTCGGAAGGCTCGATGTCAACGCGAATGATCTTCAGGGTTTCGGGGAAGTGCTTCGAGTCGAGCGTGAAGCCGAAGCGTGTGGACAAGAGGAGCAACAGGTCGGCCTCGCCGAGCATGCTCCTGAACATGGGGTCGAACGTGAAGCCGGGTCCGATGCAGTTGGGATGGTCGTCGGGAACCGAGCCCCGGCCCGCGCTGCGCGTGTAAATCGGGAGGTCGGCCTTCTCGACGAATTCCCTGAGCGCCTCGTGCGCCTGGGACCACCATATGCCGCCGCCGGCGACCACCACGGGTTTCTTCGCCTTCGCGAGAAGCGCCAGCGCCCGGTCAATATCCGCCGGATTGCCCGCCGGCCTCGACTGAATCCGATGGCATTCCGGGATTTGGATGGCGCCCGCATCAACTTCGGAGAACAAGACGTCCATCGGGACCTCGAGGTACACGGGACCGGGCCGGCCGGATGTGGCATGGCGGAGCGCGGTACCCATGTACTCGGGGATGCGGTCAACCTGGTACACGCTGCGGGCATACTTGGTCATCGGTTTCACCACGTCGATCTGGTTGAAATCCTGGAGCGCGCCGGTGTCGAATTGATTGATAGAAGCATGGCCGCCAATCGCGAGCACCGGAGTTCCGCCGGCGAAGGAGTTGGCGATGCCGGTGAGCATGTTCGTGAAGCCCGGCCCTGCGGTGCCGATGCACACGCCCGGCTTGGCGGTTGAGAGCGCCCAGCCCTCGGCCATGTGAGCGGCGGATTCCTCATGCCGGACGTCGATCACCCGGATTCCCATCTCGACGCAACTCTCGAAGATGGGATACACATGGCCGCCCACAAGCCCAAACAGATGCTTGATGCCGTCGTTTTTCATCACTTGCGCCGCAAGCGCTCCGCCTGTCAATTTAGACATGTCTTGTTCCTTTCGGTTCGTTGTCTCGGATGAATCGCGCGGTTGGCCATTTGGGTTACAGTTCTGCCGCGCTGTGCGATGCCATATTATAACCGAGCATGCGTGTTGAGACAAGGGTTTTTGGGAGTCATCGAATGGATGTCTCTCGCCGTGGGGACCGCGTCTTGACTGGCGCAGTCCGAAAGCAGGACCGCGAAGGCCGCGACCACAGCCACGCCGACGAGCGCGACCGCGAGGGTTCGGCCTGACTTCGGGGCGACAGCGCCCCTTCCGTCATGTTGAAACGTCATGAATTCCTCCTTCGTTCTTGCACTACTTGCTGTCGTTTTTTGAATTCGTGTCGCGACTTTTAGGCGGCGCGTTTGCACAGCGCTTTGCTCGAAATGGAATCCCGCTTTCGCAGAGATGACAGAGAGGGGTGTGGATAAGTCTTATTTCCATCCCCGTGTCATGCGGGTTCATAACTGAAATATAAAGGCTCCAAGAACGCCACATAGATCACCTTGCGTCCCCTCGAACCGGGGGCCGGGCTGGCCGCGCCCGAAGGTTTCACCTCGGCGCTGACCCGGAATTTTCTTTCGCCAAACAACGGCTTCAGCGGGGCGGGCACCTTGAACGCGAGCAGAACTTCGCCCTCCAGATAGCAGTCCGCCGGAACCATCAGATGCGCGCCATAGGAATTCAGCGAGACGGTCGTGGCTTTTGCCGCCCACGTGGAACCCGTGCGCGTCACGCCTGCAATCTCACACGGCACATGCAGGCCCATCTCAAACGGGACCGTCCGTTCGCGGCCGGGCTTTTCCGCCAGGGCGGCACCGCCGTTCGACAACTCTCTATGCGATTCCCGTTTCCGGGACAGGATATTCGAGAACATCATTATGCAACACCGCCTTTTCCTTGATGCTTGCAAATCCAAAATGGCATTTTGTATGCCAGTCGCAGAGATATCTCGTTGTCTGTTGTAAGTCTTTGCTATTCTGAAGGATACATTGTAACTTCCAGGACAGGAAAAGAGCATGCCGTACGCCCTTTTGCCTGAACGCAGACTCCGTCCTGTGGGTTTTGCGCCATGTGAGGATGTATGGCAAGATATCGGGACTGGCGCTGATGGATGCGTGCGGGGTTGACAATGCGAAAGAGTTGAGACTGCTTCCAGCGGCTCGACCTCGAATCCTCTTTATCGCTTGACAAATGGGGGCGGGTGATATATTGTATGGTCAACCAAACAAAATTACTGGAGAACGCCTGTGGGAAGAAAGAGTCTTGCAACACAGAGGCGCGAGCAGATCATCCGCGCACTGAACCGCTGCATCTCCAAGTACGGCCTCCAAAACACGTCCATCAAGAAGATCGCCGAAGAGGCTGGCGTGCAGCCCGGCATCCTGCATCACTATTTCAAGGATCGCGACGAAATCGTCGAGGAACTCGTCAGGAAGATCGTGGACGAGATGACCGCCAGCTACCTTGCGGAAATCGGCGACCACTCCGACCCCGAGACACGGTTCAAGAAGGCGGTGGAGTTCATGTTCGGCCCGCAGATGGTGAACACCGAGTATGCCAGTTTCTTCTACGATTGCTGGGCCGAGGCGAGAAGGAACGAGCGGATACGCGAAAGCTTCCGGATGCTTTACGCGCGGTTCCGCAAGGCCATCGTGGACTTACTCGTGGAGAGCGGAAAGAGCGGCCGGCTCTCACGCGCCGAGATAGAAGATCTCGCAACGATGGTAATCGCAATACAGGACGGCGTTTCGCTCCAATGGGAGACGGCGCTCGAGCGGGTGTCGCTCCCTCGAATGACCCGTCTCACAAAACGTTTCATCGACCTGTTTGTGGAGGACAAGGAGCGGGCGCGGGCGAAGAACATCGCGCGGCGCGCAGAGCGGCTTGCGTGATCAACGCTAGATCGGGGATGCCATGCCGCATGGCGTCTACAATCTAAGCGTGAAGCATCGAAAGGAGAACGCAGAGATGTTTTCACTTGAGGGAAAGACCGCCGTTGTCACCGGCGGCGCATCAGGCATTGGGCTTGCGACGGTGAAGCGTTTTGCGCGCGCGGGCGCCCATGTGGTCGTCGCCGACATCAACGACGCCTCTTCCATCGCGAAGGAGGTGGGAGGGCTGTTCGTAAAGACCGACGTCAGGCAGGAGGAGCAGGTCAAGGCGCTGATGGACAAGGCCGCTGAGGCCTACGGGCGTCTCGACATCGTCATCAACAACGCGGGCGGGGGAGAGGGCAGCGGCGCCAACTTCATCCCGTTGCTGCCGGCACGGGATTATGAGACCAGTTTCCGGCTGAACGCCCTGGGCGTGATATTCGGGATCAAGCATGCGGTTGACCACATGACCCAAGGCGGTTCCATCGTCAACACTGCTTCGGTCGCAGGGTATCAAGGCGTGGCGACGTATTCGCCGTATGTTGCGGCGAAAGCCGCCGTGATTGCCATTACGAAGACCGCGGCCATCGAGATGGCGCCGCGCGGAATCCGGGTGAACTGTGTGTGTCCGGGCACGGTGGACACGCCCATGGCGTACACCGAAAGCGGGAAGACCGAGCTGAAGCTCGCAACGATGATGATGCCGCTTGGGCGCCTGTGCAAGGCTGAAGAGGTGGCGGCGCTGTTTCATTTCTTGTGCGCCGACGACTGCTCGTTCATATCGGGACAGGCCATCTGCGTTGACGGGGGGATGACGGCCGGGCTGAGTCTGGGGCTGATTGCGCCGTTGCTGGAGAATATGTAGCGACCGTTGCCCATGTAATGTTATGCAGAATAGCGAAGTCATTCGCGCGGTTTCCAATGTGGGACGCTGTCAGGTCGGGCCCCTCACCCTGCCCTCTACCAGAGGGAGAGGGATTCGTGTTTGGCACCCTTTCCCGGAAGAAGAGGGAAGAAAACACCGGAAATTCAGCATTAGTGGTATATGTAAGGGCGCGACAAGTTGCGCCAGTACAAACTCACAAAGGGGGCTATATGAAACGGGATATTGACGAACTGTTCATGGAGAAACTGACCGCCTCGAAGCAGGTTCTTGACCGGGCGAAGAAGGTGCTCCTTTCGCCGGTCGCCACGGGTCCGTTCCGCGCTCCACGGGCGGTCGCCTTCGTGAAGGAAGCAAAAGGCGGACGCATCGTTGACCTTGACGGCAACGAGTATGTGGACGTGACCATGGCGTATGGGCCGCTCATCCTTGGCCACAGCCATCCCGTGGTTGTCGAGGCGGTGGAGCGGCTCATCGGGAACGGCACGGTTTACGCCATCGCTCACGAAAACGAGGTGCGCATGGCCGAACTCATGGCAGCCGCGATCCCTTGTGCCGAAAAGGTCGCGTTTGCGAACTCCGGCACTGAGGCGACGATGCACGCGATGAAGGTGGCGCGCGCGCGGACGGGCAAGGACAAGATCGCCAAGTTCGAGGGAGGCTACCACGGCGTGCACGATTACGCGCAGGTGAGCAGCATCTTCTCGATAGGCGGCGGAACGGTGGAAGACCCGCTCAGCGTGCCTGACACTCGCGGCATACCGATGGCCGCGGTGGAGCAGGTCGTCACGCTTTCGTACAACCGTCCGGAGAGCCTCGACAAGATACGAAAACACAAGGATGAGTTGGCCGCCGTCATAATCGAGCCGGTCCCAAGCGCGTTCCCCGTGGACATGCGCGATTTCCTCCGACAGCTTCGGGAGGTCACCCGCGAATGCGGCATTCTCCTCATTTTCGACGAGGTGATAAGCGGGTTCCGGCTTGCCTATGGCGGCGCGCAGGAATATTTCGGAGTAGTGCCCGACATGGCCACTTACGGCAAGGTGATCGGCGGCGGATTCCCGATCGGCGCCATCGCTGGCAGCGCGGATGCGCTCCGGCCGCTCATCACGACCGGCGACTTCTTCCAGGACATTCAGGAGAAGTGCGCTATCGTGGGCACATTCAGCGGAAACCCGATCTCAACGGGCGTGGGCGCGGCGGTGCTCGAGCATCTTCGGGAGCATCCGGAGATTTACAGGTACATCAACGGGCAGGCCGCCCGGATCAAGCGCGAGGTCGGCGCGTTCGCCGAGGAGCACGAGTTCGGGTTCCAGATGTTCGGGGTCGGCTCGTGGTTCGTCCCGCATTTCTACTGGGGAAAGCCGGAAGGCCCGCGCGACCTCATCAGTCCCGAAGGCTGGGCGAAGGGGACGGCGCTTGGCAATTACATGCGCTATCACGGCGTGTACTTGCCGGACCTGCATACGGTGTTCATTTCGGCTGCGCATACCGAGAAGGACATTGACAAGATCATCGAGACCTTCAAGACATCACTGGTCGAGATGAAACAGGACGGTTTGTTATAGGACGTTTCTAAGGAGGCTGTGACCATGGCGCAGATCACTGGTGGTGAACTACTCCTCAAGTGTCTTGTGCAGGAACAGGTGAAACATATCTTCGCGGTTCCCGACGCGGGATACAATCCGCTGCTCGGGAAACTCAAGGATTACGGCGTCAGGCTCGTGCCGCCGCGTCATGAGGCTGCGGCAGCCCACATGGCCGACGCGATGGCGAGGTTGACCGGCAGGCCCGCCGTCTGCATGTCGGGTGCGGGGCCGGGCACGGCGAACCTCGTTTCCGGAATTGCCACCGCCTGCGCGGAGGGAAGCCCGGTTGTTGCGATAACCTGCAACCGGCGCAGGCCAGTCATCTACCCCGACAAGGGCGGCTCGTTCCAATACTGTAACCAGATAGACCTCTTCAAGCCGGTCACGAAGTGGAATGCCGTCGTGAACGATTGGAGCCGCATCCCGGAGTTGGTGCAGAAGGCGTTCAGGATGGCCGCTTCGGGCAAGCCCGGACCGGCGCAGTTGGACGTGCCCGATGATATTCTCTATGCGGTTGGGGATGACCAGACGATTCGTGTGGCCCCGCCCGAAAGGTATCGGATCACGTACCGCCTTGCCGGGAATCCGGAGCTTGTGGAGGAGGCCGCGCGGATGCTTGCCCGGGCGCAGTACCCGCTGGTGCACGTAGGCGGCGGCGTCAAGCACTCGAAAGCGGCGGCGGTCGTGCGAGAACTCGCCGAGCATCTGGGCGCGGTGGTTTCCGCATCGGCTGGCGCACGCGGGGTCATCGCCGAAGACCATCCCCAATGCTTCCATTGCCTGAGCCCCGCCGTGCGCGAAGCTCGCAAGAAAGCCGACGTCGTGTTAGTGGTGGGCACGCAACTGGGCGAGACCGAGTTCCGGGGGCAGTCGCCCGACTGGGCCAAGCCGGAGAACCAGAAGATAATCCAGGTGGACATCGAGCCTGAGATGATAGGCCTTAACCGTGAAGTGGACCTTGCGATAATTGGCGACGCCCGCAGGGTTCTCGGGGATATCCTCGCTCAGGTGAAGCAACTGACGCAGGCGCGGAAGCCGGTGGCTCCCATCGCATCGCTTCGCCAGACGGACAAGGCGTGGGTGGAGGAACTGATGCAGACGGCCAATGACTCCGTTGATTCGCCTGTCCATCCCGGCAGCATGGCGAGAATTGTGAGGGAGTTTTTCCCGCGCGAATCGATTATGGTGCTTGACGGGGGCAACAACGGTCTATACACCGCGCATTACCACGCCATCTTCAATCCCGACTGCATGCTATGGACCTCGAAGTTCGGGCACCTCGGGACGGGCATCCCGTATGCGCTCGGCGCCAAGCTCGCCTGTCCCGACAAGACGGTGTATGTGGTTACCGGCGACAGCGCGAGCGGGTTTAATCTGATGGAGTTGGAAACCGCCAAGCGCGAGAAGTTGCCCATCATCGTCATCATCAATTGCGATTATCAGTGGGGGATGGAGGCGCCGGGCCAGATCATGGAGTTTGGCGGGCCGGAGCATATGGTCGGCGTCGCCCATTATCCCATCCGCTACGATAAGATAGCGCAGGCGATGGACTGTCACGGCGAATACGTCGAGAATGTGAATGATTTGAGGCCTGCGCTGGGGCGCGCGCTCGACTCGGGCGAGCCGTCCGTCATCCACGTGGTCACCAACAAAGAGGCGAACACCTGGCCGCCGGGGCTCATCGAGTTTGCCCGCGTGTATTCGGGCGAGCCGTCGCCTGAGTGACAGAATCGGTAGGGCAACCGCGGGCGCGGTGAATCGCGCCCCTGCAAATGATCGACGCGGGACTGCCTCAGAGGGGATTCCATTCCCGTCTCAATGTCACAAAGAAAGGATAATCGTCATGCCGGAGCTCAACGGAAAAGTCGCCATCATAACGGGAGTCGGCCGCCCTCGCGGCATCGGCCGCGCCTGCGCGCTGCGCCTCGCGCGCGAAGGGGCACACGTGGTAATCAGCGACATCTGCCGCAGATATGAAGGCGACCTTGCCTTTTACAATCTTGGCGACTGGGAGCAACTCCAGAAGGTGGTCGGGGAAATCGAATCGGTTGGGCGGCGCTCGCTCGCGTTCAAGGTGGATGTCACGAGGAAGGATGAAATCCAGGAGATGGTGGACGGCACGCTCAAGGAATTCGGCCGCATCGACATTCTTGTCAACAACGCAGGCTCGGGCGTCGGTGTCGGCCCATTCCTCACTATAAGCGAGGCCGCATGGGACAAGACCTTTGCCGTCAATGCGAAGGGCACGTACCTGTGCTGTCAGGCGGTATTGCCCGCGATGCTGGAGCGGCAATATGGGAAGATAGTCAACATCGCGTCTACGGCGGGGCTACGCGGGTCCGCATCGTACGGCGCGTATTGCGCGTCGAAATTCGCGGTCGTCGGGATGACTCAAGTGCTCGGCGCCGAGTTCGCGCAGTTCAACATTAATGTGAACTGTGTCTGTCCCGCGATGGTCGAGACCGACCTTGGTTTCGAGGAGTACGAGTTTCTGTCGTTCGTCAAAGGTGGAACCGTTGACGAGGCGCGCCAGTCCATCATCGAGAGGATTCCGCTCGGCCGGCCGGCGACGGGGGATGACATCGCCAACGTGGTTTCGTTCCTCGTTTCGGAGCAGGCGAACTACATGGTGGGCCAGGCCATTGCCGTCACCGGCGGCATGGAATTCGGGCACTGATTCCGGCAGGCTGGACAAAGTGGACGGTATGGAGGCGCGGTGAAGCCGCGAGTTGCTGGTCTCTGGTTTCTCGTTTTTGGTCACTGGTTATGGCTGCTTAGTCTTCGGGTTTTACGAATGAATTTGACCACGCGGTTATTGGGTTCCTGGTCGCTTTTTTGCCTTTCCCCTTTTCGCCATTCCGCGCAGTTCCGCTGTTGACCGCGGGCCTGATGTTTGTTAGACTTCATCTTGCGACACCGACCGTCCATCGCCTGTACGTGGCCGAGACAAGAGGCATATGCGAGCAGAAACGGCAAGCAAGCAGATCGAGTTGCGGACCAAGGCGCTCGGGTTCAAGCTGTTCTCGGATGTGGAGGAAAAGGCGCCCTCCATTTTCCAGTCGCAGTGGTGGGAGAATCAGATTCTCGAATGGTGCATGAAGAACGACGCCATCAAGACCCATCTGTTGCGGTTCGTTGACGTGTTCCCCACGCTCGATAGCGCCGACCGTCTCGTCAGCCACCTCCGCCAATATTTTCCCCGCTCTGGCCGGGAGTTTCCGGCGTTCCTCCGGGTCGGCATTGACCTCTCAAGCCCGACCTCGCTCACCCGCGCCGTGCTTTCGCGCGAGGTCCACGCGATGATGACGCGCATGGCGCACAAGTTCATCGCGGGGGCCGATGTCGCGCAATCGTTCGACGTGCTGAAAGGACTGCGGCAGGAGGGCATGACCTTCACGCTCGACCTGCTCGGCGAGGCCGTCGTCAGCGAGCCCGAGGCCGAGCGTTACATGAACGCTTACCTCGATGCGTTGCGCAGTTTGTCCGCCAGGTGGCCTGAACTTGAAGCGGCCGCCAAAACGCCCGATCGCCCGAACATTTCGCTCAAGCTCTCGTCGCTGTATTCGCACTTCGATCCGGTTGACCAGCAGGGAAGCAAGCGAAGCGTCCTTGAAAGGCTCCGAACGGTTTTCCGGGCTGCGAGGGAAGTCGGCGCCTTCATTTGCGTGGATATGGAACAATACGAGGAGTGCGACCTGACGCTCGCGATCTTCCGCGAACTCCTCGACGAGGACGAGTTCCGCGAGTTTCCCGATGCAGGCATTGTGCTGCAGGCCTACCTTAAGGAATCGGAGCGCCTTGTCCGCGACACGCTCAAGTGGGTCGAGCGGCGAGGAACTCCCGTCACGGTTCGTCTGGTGAAGGGGGCTTACTGGGATTACGAGATCATCAACGCCCGCCAGCAGGAGTGGCCGATTCCGGTATTTCTCTCGAAGGCGGAGACCGACTCGAACTTTGAGCGCCTCACGCGCCTCCTGCTCGAACATTTTCCGAACGTGCGCACCGCCATCGGCAGCCACAACATCAGAAGCATCGCGCACGCGATGGCATGCGCAGAATCGCTCGGTGTCGAACCGGCGCATCTCGAATTTCAGATGCTCTATGGGATGGGCGATCCGATAAAGAGGGCCATCCTCAAGACCGACTATCCGCTCCGCGTTTACACGCCGTTTGGGGACCTCATCCAGGGCATGGCCTATCTCGTGAGAAGGATTCTGGAAAACACATCCAATGAATCGTTCCTCCGGCAGGATTTTTTCATCGGCCTGTCGCCGGAGGAATTGCTTAGAAATCCATCGGAGCTTCTCGCCCCGGAAACACGGAAGCCCGCGCCGAAGCCGTCCGCAGAGCCGCAATTTAAAAACGAGCCGATTGCCGATTTCTCGAAGGTGGAATTTCGCGAGCGCATGAGGAAGGCGCTCGATGACGTGGCAGGCGAACTGGGCCGCACGTATCCTTTGGTGCTCGGCGGCGAGAGAGTTGTCTCTGCGGATATTGCCCGTTCGCTGAACCCGTCCCGCACCGAGCAAGTGGTTGGCCTTGTCTCGCGGGCCACGATCGCGCTCGCCGACCGCGCCCTCGAGTGCGCGCATGGGGCGTCCGCGACCTGGCGCGAAACTCCGCCCGCCAAGCGCGCCGAACTCCTGCTGCGCGCCGCCGACATCATGAGTCGGAGACGGTTCAGGCTGGCTGCGCTTGAGGTGTACGAGGTCGGCAAGAACTGGCGTGAGGCCGACGCCGACGTGTGCGAGGCGATTGATTATCTCCGGTATTACGCGAGCGAACTGCTTCGCCTTACCGCTGACACATCCACGGTGCGGCTCCTCGGCGAAACGAACGAATACTTGTATGTGCCTCGCGGAGTGGGCGTGATCATCGCGCCGTGGAATTTCCCGCTCGCGATCCTGACCGGCATGTCATCCGCCGCGATTGCCGCCGGCAACGCAATCATCATGAAGCCGGCCGAGCAGTCGCCAGTCATCGCGGCCCACCTGATGGAGATATACGAAGAGGCCGGCTTTCCGCCCGGTGTGGCGAATCTCCTGTTCGGCCGGGGCGAGGTCATCGGCGAGCACATGGTGAAAAGCCCCGACATTGATTTCATTGCGTTTACCGGCTCGCGCGAGGTCGGCATCCGCATCAACAAGCTGGCCGCCGAGCACATGTCGCGCCGTGGCATCAAGCGCGTCGTCGCCGAGATGGGCGGCAAGAACGCGATCATCATTGATGGCACTGCCGACCTCGACCAGGCGGCGCCGGGTGTCATCGCGTCCGCGTTCGGCTACCAGGGCCAGAAATGCTCGGCGGCCTCGCGGGCCATCGTGCTGGCGGGCGTGCACGACCGCTTTGTAAGTCGGCTTGCCGATGCCACCCGAAGCCTGAACGTCGGCCCGGCGGAGGACCCGTCGTTTCAGGTAGGGCCGCTCATTGATGAAAAAGCGGTCGAAAAGGCTCGGCGCTATATTGATATCGGCAAGAGGGAGGCCCGGTTGTTGCTAGAGGCGGACGTATCGCATCTCAGCGGCGGTCATTTCATCGGGCCGACCATCTTCACCGATGTCGCGCCGGATAGCCAGCTCGCGCAGGACGAAATCTTCGGGCCGGTGCTGGCCATATTGAAGGCGAGCGATTTCGATGATGCGCTCCGGATCGCAAACGCGACGCTTTACGGACTCACGGGCGGCCTGTACTCGCGCACGCCGCGCCACATTGAGCTTGCGCGTAAGTATTTCTTCGTCGGAAACCTCTACATCAATCGCAAGATAACCGGCGCGATAGTGAAGAGGCAGCCGTTCGGCGGCTTCAAGTTCTCGGGCACCGGCTCGAAGGCGGGCGGGCCGGACTACCTGAGCCAGTTCATGCTGCCGCAATCAATCAGCGAGAACATCATGCGGCACGGGTTCGCGCCGCTGGAGGATATGTGATGTATACCGAGACGGTCGAGATAAGCGGCCACATCATAGATTCGCTGCTGCTCCCGAAAATCCTCGACGAACTTCTCAAGAACGGACTCGACTTCAAGATCGAGGAACTCAGGGTCGGAAAGAAACGCGAGGACCCCAGCTATGCACGCATCATGCTCAGCGCGAAGGACGAACAAACGCTCGACCGCGTGCTCAAGAGAATCCGCCAGCATGGCGCCACTCTCGTGGACGAGCAGGACTGCACACTCAGGCCCGTCGAGCAGGACGGCGTGTTTCCGGACGACTTCTATTCCACCACGAACCAGCAGACACGCATCCGGCTCGGAGGGCGCTGGCTTGAGGTCGAGCGCCCCGAGATGGACTGCGGCATCCGCGTGTCGCCCGAACGAAAACGCGCCGAGTGCGTGCCGATAAGCGAGGTAGGGCGCGGCGACCTCATCGTGACCGGCCACCGGGGCGTGAAGGTCATGCCGGTCGAGCGGCCCCAGAAAGAGGACGTGTTTGGGTTCATGTCGAGCGCTGTCTCGACAGAAAAGCCCAAAGGCGCGGTCGTGAAGGACATTGCCCGCTGTTTGCAGGACATCCGCTATCGCGGCAAGAAGATACTCGCGGTCGCCGGACCCGCAGTCGTGCACACCGGCGCGGCGCTCCATTTCGTCCGCCTCATCCAGTCGAATTACATAAATATCCTGTTCGCCGGAAACGCGCTCGCCGTGCACGATATCGAGTACGCGCTCTTCGGCACCTCGCTCGGCGTGTACCTCGACAGGGGAATCCCCGCCGTGCACGGGCACGAAAACCACATGCGCGCCATCAACGCCATTCGCAGATGCGGCGGCATCAGGCAGGCGGTCGAGCAGGGCGTGCTCAGGAGCGGCATCATGCACGCATGCGTGACGCACGACGTGCCATTCCTGCTTGCTGGCTCGATACGCGATGACGGCCCGCTCCCCGAAGTGATAACCGACGTCATCGAGGCCCAACGTGGCATGCGCCAGATGATCGGCGACGTGGGCGTCGCGCTCATGATCGCGACGACGCTGCATTCGGTCGCCGTCGGCAACCTGCTGCCCGCCGCGGTCAGGACGATCTGCGTGGATATCAATCCGGCGGTCGTCACCAAGCTGGCGGATCGAGGCTCGTTCCAGGCGGCCGGCATTGTCACCGACATCGAGCCGTTTCTCCGCGAACTGTGCGGGGAACTAAGAATTTGGGGCTAAAAGGGGAAGAGGGCAAGAGGGGAAAAGGGGAAAATGGAAGGAAACTCGAGAAGTAAGATTGAAAGCTTCGAGGACTTGCTCTTGTGGCAAAAGGGTCTTCTACGAGTCGCGTTGGAACTGGGCCATCTCACGCAGTCAGACCATGACGATCTGCGGCGGACAGTTCTAGAAGTCAGTCGCTTCCTCTCAAACCAGATGAAATCCTTAAGAAGCAAGAACCCGTGAGTGAAGAATGATGTTCGGCCCTCCCGTTTTCCCGTTTCCCCCTTTATTAATGTGTCGGCCGACCCATTTCGGCATTGAATACGAGATCAATCCCTGGATGAGCCTCGAGCGGCAGGCCGACCGCGCCCTTGCGCTCAGCCAGTGGGAAACGCTATACTTTTTCCTTGTGCGGGACATCGGGTTGACCGTCGAACTCATCGAACCTGTTCGCGGGTTGCCCGACATGGTGTTCACGGCAAACGCGGGCATCGCGCGCGGCAAGATATTCATCTCGAGCAACTTTCGCAACAAGGAGCGCGCGGGCGAAAGTCCGCATTATGAGGCGTGGTTCAAAGAAAAGGGATATATCGTTTACAATGTTCCGCAAGGCTACTTTGAGGGCGAGGGTGACGTGCTCTTCGCCGACCCCTCGAACGCGTTCGCCGGATATCTCATCCGGTCCGACGTGAGCGCGCATGCGAAGGTGGCCGAACTGCTCGGCGCGCGGGTGGTCTCGCTGGAGCTTGTGGACCCGCGCTTCTATCACCTTGATACTTGCTTTTGCCCGCTCAGCGCGGAGAGCGTGGTGTATTATCCGGGCGCATTCGATTCGTACGCGCGTGCGGTCATCAGGGAAAACTTTGCCGACCGCATCGAGGTGACCGAGGAAGAGGCCGTGCAGTTTGTCTGCAACGCGGTAGTCGTCGGCAATCATTACATACAGGCCGAGGGCGGCAGGAAAAGCCTCAGGCCCGCGCTCGAGGACAGGGGCTACATCGTGCATGAGTTCGGCATGTCCGAGTTCATCAAGGCTGGGGGCGCCACAAAATGCCTTGTGCTCAAACTCGAACAACCGTCGGAGACCAAGAAAGGCTACGCAACGATGGGGTCGTAATCGCCGGTCCATTTGTAAGGGCGCGATTCATCGCGCCCGCTGGCGCAACAAATTGCGTCCCTACTAACAGGGGGAACTTCACGTCATGACATCAACTCCACAACCAGAGAAACTCCAAAAACCGCTGCTTCAAAACAAGGTCAGCATTGCCGGCCTGCTCATCGCCGGCGTCTCGCTCTTCCTCATCTTCTTCTTCCTGCTGATTGATTTTGTTGGAGGGGGCACCAGCATCTACACGGGCATCGTCGCCTACATGGTGCTGCCGGTGTTCCTGGTAGGCGGCATCGCGGTTATCATCGGGGGCGTGCTGCTGGAGCGGCACAGGCGGCATCTGGAACATCCCGAGCACTTGCCGCTGTTCCCGGTGCTCGACCTCAACGTGCCCGACAAGAGGCGAACGCTCTTGTGGACGGCGGGCGCGATCGGGCTGTTCCTTCTGCTCAGCGCGGTCGGCAGTTATCGCGCATATCATTTCAGCGATTCGGTCGGCTTCTGCGGACAGACATGTCACCAGGTGATGAAGCCCGAGTTCACGGCGTACAAGAACTCTCCGCACGCGCGTGTCGCCTGCGTGGACTGCCATATCGGGCCCGGCGCCGGCTGGTTCGTGCGCTCCAAGCTCTCCGGCATGTATCAGGTGTACGCGACGGCATTCGACCTATACCCGCGTCCCATCCCGACGCCCATCAAGAACCTGCGTCCCGCGCAGGAGACCTGCGAGCAGTGCCATTGGCCGAGGCAGTTTTACGGCGCGGTTCAGCAGGAGAACCATCATTTCCTTGGCGATGAGCAGAATACGCCTTGGCAGGTCACCATGCTCATCAAGGTTGGCGGCGGCGACCCCACGTTTGGGCGCGTTGGCGGCATCCACTGGCATATGAGCATCGAGAACGAAATCCATTACATCGCGACCGACAAACAGCGTCAGGATATCGCATGGATTCGCAAGACCGACGAGAACGGCACCGTCACCGTCTATGAGTCGAAGGACAATCCGCTGCCGAATCCGCCGGAGTCCTACGAGGTTCGCCGGATGGACTGCATTGATTGTCACGACCGGCCCACTCATATATTCCAGTCTCCGAGCCGCGCCGTCAACCTTGCGCTCCAGACCCTCCGCATCGACCCGGAACTGCCATACGTCAAGGCCAAGGGAGTGGAACTCCTCGCCAAGGAGTACAAGACCACGGATGAGGCGCTGCGCACGATCGCGGATGAAATGCAGGCTTACTACAAGACCAACTTTCCGAAGGTTTACGAGTTCAAACAACTGCAGATAAAGCAGGCCGTTGACGAGCTAGAAAACATCTATCGCAACAACTTTTTTCCCGAGATGAATGTCAGGTGGGACACTTACCCCGACAACATCGGCCACCTCATCTGGAAGGGCTGTTACCGCTGTCACGACGGCAACCACGTGAGCAAGGCCGGGCAGGTGATCAGCCACGACTGCAACTCGTGCCACACCATCATCAGCCAGGGAAGCGGAGAGCAGGTGGCCACCTCGCTTGAGGGCCTGGAGTTCCAGCATCCAGTCGACATCGCCGAGGCCTGGCGCGAGATGCCCTGCTACGACTGCCACACGGGCGTGCAGCCGTAGAGGAAACCGTTTGGGGGAAAAGGGGAAAGGG
>CAZEBC010000086.1:0-16014 GCA_964510165.1 uncultured bacterium | reverse complement strand
GCCCGGCGAGCCGAACGATGCTCTGCTATATTCCGAGTTCCTCACGCGATTCTTTGTCCCGTAACGCACGGGAAAAATGATCCAATCGCTTGAGGAAGTCCTCTCGGGAATCAAGAATGAGAAAATGAGTTACATGGTCCCACGCCAGCCCGGCTTGCAGACCTGATGCCCATTCGAGGCCGTCTTCCGCCGATGAGATTCTTCCAACAACGAAAAGTCGATCCCCGTACTCCGTGAATGACGCGTGTTCCAGAACGATTCCATCTTGAATCGCACTCGGCGCATTGACAGTATAGAAGACAACCAATTTCCCAGTGAAATCTGGAAGATTGTCCTTAAGCATTGAAATCCCCTCCCATCAGACTTGGCCATCGATCATGCCCGCTCGCCCTTCGTTCTCAGATTGTAGCATTCTGTGTCCAACCGAACCCTTCACTTGGATTACTACTCCTGCAGCAGACTCCGGGCGATGATGAAGCGCTGGATTTCGGATGTGCCCTCCACGATGCGCAATGCGCGCACGCCGCGATACACGCGTTCGATCGGCGCCTCCTTCATATAGCCCATGCCGCCATGCACCTGCACTGCGACGTCGGCCGCGCGGTTCACAAGCTCGGTCGCGTACAGTTTGCACATCGCCATCTCCCGGATCGCCATCTCGCCCTGGTCTATCTTCCACGCGGTGCTATACACCATGTTCCGCGCGGCGAAGAGTTCGGTCGCGATGTCGGCGAGCATCCACTGGATGGCTTGCTTGGTCGCGATGGGCTTCCCGAACTGCACTCGCTGCTTCGCATAGTCTATCGAGACCTGCAACAGCTTGTCGGTCATGCCGACCGCACCCGCCGCGATGCTGAGGCGGCCTCCCCCGAGGAACGTCATCGCGGTGACAAAGCCCATGCCGACCTCGCCGAGCACGTTCTCATGCGGCACGCGGCAATCCTCGAATACGAGTTCGCACTGCGAGTCGCCGCCGCCCATCGTCCTTTGGATTTTTCCGACGGAAAAGCCCGGCGTTCCCTTGTCCACGAGGAAACATGTGATGCCGCCTCTACCGCGCTTCTGCCGGTCGGTCACAGCAAACACGATTGCATAGTCGGCATACGGGCCGTTGGTGATGAAATGCTTGAGGCCGTTGATGACCCATTCGTCGCCGTCCCTTACGGCTGAGGTCTCGATGCTGGCGGCGTCGGAGCCCGCGTTCGGCTCGGTCAGTGCAAAGCAGCACGTCTTCTCTGCCTTGATCACGGGCACAAGATATTTCTGAATCTGCTCCTCGGTTCCGGCAAGCAGGATTTTCGAGGGGCCCTCCGGCCCGCCGAAGATGGCCTGATTCAGCGAACAGAAGTGACGAGAGGCTTCCTCGCGCAGGATGACCGTTCCCAGCATGTTCAGCCCGCCGCCGCCATATTGCTCGGGCATGTCGATCCCCCAGAAACCCAGTTCGTGCGAGCGTCGCCGCACCTGCTTGAGCAGGTCCTGCGGCACGCCATCGTCGGGATCGTAGCCCGCCTTTTGTTCCAGAGGAATGACTTCCTTTTCGATGAACTTGCGGAGACTGCGGCGGAGTATTTCGAGTTCTTCGGGGATGGCGAAATCCATTGCTTCTCCTTTCAACGTGGTGGCAAGGCTAAATCGGAGGCATTATGATTTGCCAAATCGGGGACACCATAAGTTATGGTGTCCCCGATTTGGCCAGGTGGGCCGGGCCCTCATTCACAAGGGATTCTCACGTCACAATGACCGAGTGCTGCTTGGAGGCCGCTTCCAGAGCCGCGACCTTTTCCTTCAACTGCCCGACCGCCTCACCGAGCTCGCGGACCGCATCCTCGTCGCCGCCGCTTGCCTCCTCGGCAAGATCGGCGACCGCCTGGCTCGATTCGCCCACAAGGTATGCCGGCGTGTTCGCCTTTTTGGTCTTCAGGAATACCTTTTCCTTAAGACCTTCAAGCGTTTGCGCCACTTCCTCGATCTTCTTCTTGTGGCCTCCGAGAGCAGAGTTGTCGGCGGCCTCCAGGGTCGTTAACGCCTCGCGACAGCGCTCGATGCTGTCCAGCACATGCTGTTTTGCTTCTGGTTCACTCAATGTAGTAACCCCCTTTGTAGGATGATTCGATCGTTTCTCAGGAGTCGCAATTTGTCATTGCGAGCGAGTGACGGACCAAAGGTCCAGCGAAGCGCGGCAATCCCGATTGCCTAACCGCGACCTGTCGGGATTGCTTCGCTCGGAACTGGGTTCCTCCCTCGCAATGACGTGAAGCGGCAACGGCTTCATGACTGGCCGCCTTTTATTCTATCACAACTGTTCAGGAATGTCGCCTGCAACGAAACGATTCACTCCCCAAGCGCGGCGTCCATCGCCGACTTGAGCATCTCATGGAAGCGATCAAAGCTGGTGTTCTGGTAATTCAGGGCCTCCTGCGACTCGGTTGTGTCGTACCAATCCAGCCAGCCAGGTTTCTTGTAGAAATTCTGCGACTCGAACGAGATGTCGAGCGTCTCGCAATACCGACGGGCATACTCCCGTCCAAGCACCTGCCACGATTTGCCGCCACCAAGATTGAACACCTTGCCCACTGCCCGCTTGTTGTCCACAAGGTTCACGAGCGCGGTAACCAGGTCGTTGAGCGCGACGAACTCCACCCGCTGCCCCGGTGTGAAAGGCCACGGGTCGGGCGGGTCCAGGAATGCGGGCACGGCGATGCCTGCTATCCTCAATACCGTGAACGGTATGCCCGATTCCTTCACGAGTTTTTCCGCCGATATCTTGCTTTCGGGATAGAAGTTGAGCGCCTTCTGCGCATGGTCCGTCCGAATCGGAGGCTGTTCCTTTGAGGTGTCGCCGTACGTGGAGACCGAAGACGAGAAGATGAGCGGGATCGAGCCGGCTTGCCTGCACGCCTCGATGACTGCCTTCGTCCCGTCAACATTGACCGACATGGTTAACGAACGGTCCTTCTCGCTGACCGGCGGAAGGATGGCGGCGAGATGAAACACCGCCGAGCAGCCTGCCGCCGATTCCTTCAGGAGCGCGGCATCGCGAATGTCGCCCTTGATTACCTCGAAGCCCTCCTGGTCCTCGAACGGAGAAAAGTCCGCCGCCTTGATGTCCATCACGCGCACGTGGTGACCCTTCTCACGCAGCCCGTACGCAGTGTTCGCCCCGAGCCTGCCAGCCCCGCCCGTCACCAGTATCGTCGCCACATCGTCCTCCTCTTTCACGGGTCAACAACCTGTCGCTCAATTGATGGTCATTGCGAGGGAGGGCGGATGCCCGACCGAAGCAATCCCGACGGCGTTTCTCGTGTGCAATCGAGATTGCTTCGTCATCCCGTAAATTGCGGCATTCCTCGCAATGACATGCCGTTCCTTTCGGGATTGCCGCGTCGCTACGCTCCTCGCGATGACGGTTTTGCCCCGCCCGAAACCGGTATCAGTATGTGGATTTCCTCGTTATCGACAAGCGGCGTATCCCGCGACTCGATATCACCGCGTGAGCCTATCGCCGAGATGGGTTTCCTGAATTCGTTCGTCCGCTTGTCCCAGCAATTGTCGGGGAATCCGCCACAGTAGCGCGGGCCTAACTCATCGAGCAGGTCGCCGTAACGAGCGCCGTCAGGCAACTCGAGGGTAACCGAGTCAGCGCCCGCATACCTGGCGAGCGTCCCCATGAAATTAACCGTGACTTTCATGAATTACAGCCTGGTTGAGCCGCGTCCAAATCCCCTCACCCTGCCCTTTCCCGCTGGGAGAGGTTTGGGGTGAAGGAAAAGCCAAGGGGCAGGCGCGGCGCCTGCCCCCACATACCCAAACGGACTCTGAACCCTGGACTTTGGACCCTCAATACAGGTCTTTGATCGCGAATTCAAGGCCGAGCTCAGTCAACTTCTCCTTGGTCGGCACACCGTTCTTGTTCCAGCCGCGGACGGCATAGTATTCCGCCAACTGGCTCTCCAGATCGGCGGCCTTTCCGGCATGTCCGCCCTCGGTGGTCGGGGTGAGCAGGCGCTCGGGCAAAATGTCATCCTTCGATGAGATTCCGCACCTGATGCTGTATGCGCGCTGGAGCGTCGTGATCCGTTCCGCGATCTGAGGTATCTCTTTGGTCTGGTATGCCAGACCCGTCGTCGCCCCCAGCAGTGCCACGTAATGCAGCGGTGCGAGCGCAAGCCCGCAGAACTGACAGACGACCAGCGAGTTGATCATGGACGCCTGATCTTGCGCCGCCTTCGTGTTGATTCCTTTGCCCTTCTTGTCGAAGCGGCCCTGCTTGTACGTCGCGCCGAACGCGGGCGCAATAATCCCCATGTCGTAAATGAACGCGGCCCCGTGCAGGTGGCACGCGCCTCGCGGCGAGGTGGCGTAGTTCACTGCCATGCTGTGGAACGCGCGCGGGTCGTGCATCGGCACTTCCAGCCCCTTCACGTGGATTGCGTACTTGTCGCTTCCCTTGCCGAGTTGCTCGGCGGCGCGCTTGACGCCCTGCCCGAGCAGCTTGCCGAGGCCCTTTGCCTGACCCATCTGATGCGTCATCTCGATGATGGCGTCCACATTGCCCCATTTCAGCTCAACTCCGCCGGTGTCCTGCTTGGTTATGACGCCGTTCTCATACGCCTCCATCGCGAACGAGATCGCACAGCCGGCCGAGATGGTGTCCAGACCGTATGCGTTGCACAGATGGTTTAGATGGCAGATGGCCTCCAGGTTGTCGTTGAGCAGCATGCTTCCGAATGATCCCAGCGTCTCGTACTCCGGCCCCGGGCCTTCCATCTTGAACGGACCATCTTCGATCTTGATCCAGCGCGCGCAGCCGATGGGGCAGTTGTAGCACGGCTTGTGCGGACGCAGGATCGTGTCCGCCATCTTCTTGCCGCCGATGTTGACACAGCCCTCCTTCCACAAGCCCTTGCGCCAGTTCTGCACCGGGATGTCGCCCGTGATCCACGCCGTATCCATGCTTGCGGCGGTGCCGAGCGTGCGCATCGGCTCCAGTAATGGATTTGTCGCGAGTTCGTGCGAGAACTTCTTCGCCATCTCGCCCAGCATGTCGGGATTGGCGAGTTTCACCGATTTCTTGCCGCGGACCGCGATCGCTTTGAGCATCTTCGATCCCATGACTGCGCCGACGCCCGCGCGTCCGGCGGCCCGGCCCTCGTCGTTCATCACGGCGGAAATGAGCACCTTGTTCTCGCCAGCCTGGCCGATGCAAAGAACGCACGCTCTCTTGTCGCCGACTTCTTCCCGTATCATTTCCTGCGTCTCGAAGGCGTCCTTGCCCCAGAGCTTCGAGGCGTCACGCAGTTCGGCCTTGTCATCGGTCACCCACAGGTACACCGGCTTCTTCGAGGCGCCTTCGACCACGATGCCATCGAAGCCTGCCTTCTTGAAATCGGCCGCCCAGTAACCCGCCGAGCTTGCGTCCACCCACATGTTGGTCAAAGGCGACTTGGTGCAGACCTCATACCGCCCGCTCGTGGGGAACTTGGTGGCCGTGATCGGGCCGGTCATGAACAGGATTTTGTTCTCGGGCCCGAGCGGGTCTGCGGAGGGAGGCACTTCATCATACACCATCTTGGTTCCGAGGCCGGCGCCGCCGATATAGGCGCGGGCGTCGTCCATGTTGAGGTCTTCTACCTGAACCTTGCCCTCAGACAGTTTAGCTCGAATGAGTTTTCCCATGTATCCCAACGCCATGTCCTCTTACCTCCTCTAGGTCAACCTCTTCCGCTCTCTTAAAGCCGCCCTCAGGCACCACATGTTGGAGTTTTAACAACGGCCTGAGCCTCAGCCCGACCGGTTTCATCGTAGGCAGGAACGGCAGCACGTCCTCCGGCTGAGGAACCGTGATGAGTTCGTATTCCTTTGTTCCCAGGCCTATCTTCTCCGCCGTGTTCGGCTGTATCATTTCATCCACGCCGATGACCGAACCGCACGAGGTCATCTTGCGCATCCCAGGCTCAAGCACTCCCTTGTCTTCGGCCATTGAGCCGGGGATTCCCATTGTGTTGGTTGCCATGTCGAGACAGGCGACATCGAGCGCGACGGGGTCCATCGAGGAGAACACGCCGAGGTTGGGCAGGAACGCGCGATCGCTGAAGCTCACGCAGTCGCACCACGGCGACATGTCTATCGCCATATTGATGAACCCGACTTTCCCCGGCTTGAACGTCTTCATCACAGCGAGCGCGCTGTCAGCCATCGCCGCGGCGCCCACGTCGAAATGGTCGTCGGGAATGAAGCCCACTCCGCACAGCACCAAGATGCCGAAACACGCCTGGCAGCCCGTGCACTTCTCCCGCTGCCACGTGATGCCCTTCTCCGTTACGTGCAGCGAGTCCTCGGGGCAAATGTTGTTGCACAGCAGCGCGCTTGTACACTCTGATCCCTTGCACAATTGGGGATAGAACGGCCGCGCGTTGAGACCATACTTCGGATGCAGTCCCATGTGGAGGTTGTACTTGCCGCGTTTGGAGGCGCAGCCGACGCCGATGTTCTTGATGGCGCCGCCGTACACGCCCATCGGATGCCCCTTGAAGTGCGTGAGCGCGATCATCGCGTCGGCCTGCGCTATCGCCATCGCGACGTATTGCTCCTTGAGGACGAAGCCTTCCGGCAGGTCAACCCGCACGTCGTCCGAGCCAAGGTAGCCGTCGCCGATCACGATCGGGCAGCCAACCGTGGCCGACGTGAACCCGTTCCGCTCGATGGTGTGCAGGTGATCGAGCGCGGTCGCCCGGTGCGCGAACGGCGTGTAGGGAAGCGTCGTGGTGTCAACCACCATTGGCTCGCCGCCGAGCGACTTCACCTTGTCCACCAGCGCGCGCACGTATACCGGCCGCAGGTACGCGGTGTTGTTGTACTCGCCCATGTGCAGCTTGATCGCGACCACGTCGCCGGGCGAGATCGTGTTCTGAAGCCCTGCCGCCTCGAACACCGTGAGCATCTTCGCGACAAGGCTGTCCTGAATCGCCTTGGCGCGGTCGTCCATGTAGTAAACCTTAGATGGCATAGCCGGCCTCCCTATGTAAGGATGCTATTCCCCAGTTTCTTGTTTCGGGAGATTGATTTTCTCTGAAAGGCAGGAAAACCACTAATTGCACTATATCAGATTCAGAGACTAATTTCAATTCAGTCGCGCCTTTCAAGAAAAGCGGAGCCGAAAGGGGAAAGGCAAGAGGAAACGATTGATTGGTTGCTTCGTGAAGCCGCCTTTCAACCCTAAACCCTGAACCTCGAACCTTCGACTTTGGACCTAATTGTTACATCCTCTCCGGGGCCTCGATCCCCAAGAGGCGCAGCGCGTTCCTCACCACTTGGCGCACGGCCTCGACCAGCGCCAGTCGCGCCAGCGTCAGCCGCTCATCGTCCCCAACCACCCTGTGCTTGTTGTAATAGGCATGCAACAGGCCGACCGCATCCTGGATGAAATTCGGAATCCGGTGCACCTCGCGGCTCTCGGCGGCGGCCTCCACGACCGATGGGAACCGCGTGAGATACTTCATGAGGTCAATCTCCTCGGGCTCCGTAAGGAGCGACAGGTCGGCGTCATGCAGGCGGCCGAGGTCGACGTTCTTTTCTCTCGCGTGCTTCATGATGCTGCTGATGCGCGCGTGCGCGTACTGAATATAGTACACAGGGTTCTCATTCGACTCTTTTTTCGCGAGGTCGAGGTCAAACACGAGATGGCTGTCGGCGCTTCGCATCAGGAAGAAAAACCGCGCGACTGCAAGCCCCACCTCGCGCACAAGCTCGTCCAGCGTGACGAACTCGCCGGCGCGAGTGGACATCTTTATCTCCTGCCCGTCGCGCACGAAGCTGACCATCTGATGCACGATGCACTCGAGGAAATCGTCGGGACAGCCGAGCGCCTTGACGACGGCCTTCATGCGAGGCACGTAACCGTGATGGTCGGCGCCCCAAATGTCTATCGCGCGGTCAAACCCGCGCTCGCGTTTGTCCATGTGATACGCGATATCGCCCGCGAAATACGTAAATTGGCCGTTGCTGCGCACGATGACGCGGTCCTTCTCGTCGCCAAACGTCGAACTGCGGAACCACACCGCGCCATCCTGTTCGTAAATATGGCCCCGCTCGCGCAAGAGCTTGATTGCGCGTTCCACCTTGCCCTCTTTGTAGAGCGCCGACTCCAGTGACCACACATCAAACTTCACGCCATAATTCTTCAGGTCGCGGTCGATCACGGCGATCATCTCCTTGACGGCGAACTGGCGGAAGAAATCGATCGTGTCCCTGTCTTCTTTTCCCTTAAACTTGTCGTCTTCGCTCTTGCGGATATCCTGCGCGATGTCGCGGATATAATCGCCCCTGTAACCCTCGTCGGGAAACGGATACGAAGGCTCGAATATCTGCTGATAGCGCGCATGCACCGAACGCGCCAGCATATCCATCTGTTTGCCGGCATCATTGTAATAGTACTCGCGCGTCACGTCATAACCGCAGAAGCTCAACGCATTCGAGAGCACGTCGCCAATCGTCGCCTGCCTGCCGTGCCCGATCGTGAGCGGGCCCGTCGGGTTGCTGCTCACGAACTCAACATTGATCTTCCTGCCACGGCCGACACTCGAGCCGCCGTAGCGGTCGCCCTCGGCCAAGACCCGCTTCACCACCTCGCTGACGGCCTCCTCCTTGAGATAGAAGTTAATGAACCCCGGCGGCGCGGCCACCACTTTCTCAAACAGCGCGTCCTTCCGGTCTATATGGTCAATGATTATGCCGGCGATCTTCATCGGCGGCATCCGAAGCGTGCGCGCGAGTTGAAGCGAACAATTCGTCGCGAAATCGCCATGCTCCGGATTGGCGGGCGTCTCCAGGTAAATCTCCGGAACCGATTCGAGGGCGAGGGTTCCGTCGCCCATCGCCCGCTCAAACGCCTCCACCAGCTTCTCTTTTATTTTCGATTCAATCCGCTTTTCCATTCAGATAATCCAACCTGCTTCTTTCGTGTTTCTTCGCGCCCTTCGTGGATCAATCTTTTCCGTTTTCTTCCTTGTTGCGTTTCCCCGCGTACACACAAAGTCCGAGCAATACCGCCGTCACAGCCGCACACCCGATCGCCCACGCATCACCATACGCCTTATAGAACGTCCCGTGCGCAACGGTCGATATCGTCTCCACCGACTCTCCCCGCACAAACACCTCTTCGCCATATCTCGACTGCACCACCCCGCTGATTCGGCCCCACGGGTCGATGAAGCACGATATCCCCGTATTCGTCCCCCTCACCAGGGTGCATCCGTTCTCAATCGCCCGAAACACTGCAATCGCCAAGTCCTGCTCCGGCTGTACCGTGTGCCCGAACCAGCCGTCGTTGGTCAATTGCACCAGAAAATCCGTTCCCTTCCTCCCCGATTCCCTCACCACATGCGGAAAGCTGTTCTCGAAACAGATCAGCACCGCGAATTTCCCGCCTTCGATCTCGAATACCGTTATTCGCTTGCCCGCCGAAAAATCGGAGATCAGCGGAACCACCTTACCCACGAACCCAAGGACATCACTCAGCGGCACGTATTCGCCGAACGGCGCCAGATGCCGCTTGTCGTACCTGCCCAATATCCTGCCCTCAGGCGATATCAGAAACGCCGAGTTGAAATACCTGAACTCGTGCTCCATGCGCGGGCCGGTCGCCTCATAATGGTTGCTTCCCATGAGCAGATACACGTCGTTCGAGCGCACGATGCTCCCCAGCCGGTCAATCTCGTCAACCGCATATCCATACAACGCGCTCTCCGGCCACACCACAAGTTCCGCCCCGCGCGACGCCACCTCGTCGGTCTGCCGTCTCTGAATCTCGAACATGAGTTCCGCATACTCATAACCCCACTTCACATCGAGCGAAAAATTCGGCTGTATCACCCCGACCTGAAGCGACGACGACATGTCCGGCTCTTCCATCTGAAGCGTTCCCCAGAGCGGAACGGCTACGGCGAGGACGAGCACGGCTGCGCCCGCCGCCCACGCCCAGCGCGAGCCGCCGACCCGCTGCAAAAGCTCGTACAGCAGCGCGTTCATCAATACCACATAGAAACTGGCCGCATAGACCGACCCGACCGCCGCCAACTGAGCCACCGCCAGATTGTTCCACTGCGTGTACCCGACCGAGCCCCAGCCGAATCCTGTGAATATGTGGTTCTGGATGTACTCCATCACCACCCACATCGAAGGCACGGCCAAGAAGACAAGCGCTGGCATCCGCCGCTCAAACAATACCTTGCCAGCCGCGATACCCCCCCAGAACAGCGCAAAGAACACAACCAGCAGGGCAACACCGAGCAGGACGATGCTCCCCACCCAGTACGTCAGTGACGCAAACCAGGAAAACGTGACCCCATAGAACACCAGCCCTGCCAGCGTCGCGCCCAGAAATGCCTGCCGGTAGCTTTTCCCCTGCGTCCACAGCAGAAGCGGCACAAGACCGACATACGCGAGTGGCCACAATGCCGCGCTCGGAAAGGCCGCCGCCAGCAGCACCGCCGATGCCACCGGCGCTATCAAATCCCGTACTCTCATGCTGACTCATTCAACTGGGGAGATGATGCCTCATCGTGTCCCCAGTCAAATCCCCTCCGTGTCTCCTTGTGCTCCTGAATTCCGGTCAACACGCCGCGCCGTTTCTCTCAAACCCATCACTTCATTATAAACCAGCGCCCGACATCTCTCAATAAAAAGGCAGGCTGTCCACCGACTGCCTGCTCAAACCCTGAACCCCAAACTTTGAACCCTAAACCCTAAACCCTGAACTCTGAACCCCCATCACTGCACATGCCTCACATAACTACTGGCGAACCTTGAATCCTTTATGATCTGCCCGCGGACCGCGTTGGCTGCCTCCTCACTCGGATACGGCCCCACCATCACGCGATAGAACCGCTTCCCACTTACCTCGACCTCCTCCGGATAGGCCGGAAAACCCTTTCCCTTCAAAATATCAATCTGCGATGTCGCCAGTGCCTTGTCCTGAGATGATGAAACCTGCACTGCAAACTTTACGCTCGGCTTCGTCTCTACCGGCGCCGGCTTCTGCTCCACCGGCTGAGGCTTCGGCTTCTCCGCCACGGGCGGCTTTGCCGTTTCTGGCTTCGGCGCAGGCGCCGGAGTCGGCTTCTGAACAACTTCTTTCTTTTCAACCACGGGCGACTGCGCGGGAGCAGGCTTGGGCTGCGGCACAGGAACCGCCGCCTTCGCCGGCTCAGACGGAACCACCGCTTCCGGCTCTGCCGGCTCAACGGCCGCCGCTTCCTCCGCGGGAGACTCCGCTGGTGCAACCGGCGGCGTCTCCTGCGGCGCTGTCGGAACATCCGGCCCCGGCCGGGCCGGCACGCTCGGCTGAATCACGTGCGCCGTTATCTCCCCTGACTGTTGAAACCGCTCGATCCTGATGCCCAGCATCACGCTGAACGCCATCAGCGCAAGCAACATGCATACAAGCGTCACTAACCGGCCCGAACTGAACGCATACACATACGGTCGAGATTGTGCCGAACTCTTATCGTTCATCAGCCTGCCCTTTCGAAGGACCTATGACTTCCTCCAGCCGGCGCCGCGCATCCTCAAACTGCGACTCCGATAGTCCCGGGTCCAACACCCGTATCTGCGTGTCGTTGTGCCTGTCCGAAAAAATCAGGACACTCCTCCCGTTCTCCTTTTCCTCCCGTACCAGCTTGAAAACCTTCTGACGCCTCAACATCAGCGCGCACATGTACGCCATCGCCGCCCCCGCCTCCCCCTGCGCTATCGCTTCGTAGCACAGGTTCAGTAACGGCAGGAACTGCTCCTTCGGCGTGGCCGAGGCGACCGCCGGGTCCCGATACCTCGTCTGCCAATGCGAATATATCTCGCCCCGACTGCCGGCGCCCCGAATCCAGCACCCCTCGCAGTAATCCTCCCTCAAGAAGATGTTCCCCTCTATCTTCAAGAGCGAGTGATGCCTCTCATCGTGTTTGAACCGCTCTTTGCACGCCAGGCACTGCGACGATTCCTTCTGTATCTGTATCTCCACGCGCGTCTCCCGAAACTCGACAGACCCCTCCATTTTTCCCGATTCTATCACAGCCCCTATTGACTGTCAACGAATTCTGGCTTCTCTTCGCGCGCCTTCGTGCGCTTCGTGGATGAACCCTTTCCATCTTGTTGTTCAACCCGAAACTCGAAACCCGAAACCCGCTTTCCCTTGCCCATTATATAAGCACTTGCCTCAAATAACAGCATTTACGCAATCCAGCCACTACCCCCAACCCCCTTGCACACCGTCCGTCCCTTCATATAGAATTGTCCGGGTTTTCTGGAAAAAACGGATGCTTGCGCGGCACCGCGCGCGCCTCGCTCGAAACATGGTATCCTTCTTGCTCTCCGCGTTCCCGGAGGCGGCAATGAACCTCCAGGCCCCCGGACGAGCGCGTCTCGGGACAGTCTCTACAGTGAGGTGACAAGGTGAAAAAAGTCGAAGCGATTATCAAGCCGTTCAAGCTGGAAGAAGTGAAGGATGCGCTCGCCAAAGTCGGCATCAAAGGGCTCACCGTCATCGAGGTAAAGGGCTTCGGCCGTCAGAAGGGCCACAAGGAACTCTACCGGGGCGCCGAATACGAGATCGAGTTTCTGCCCAAGGTCAAGCTCGAAGTCGTCGTCCCCGACACCGAGGTGGAAAGCGTCATCGATGCAATCATAGCTTCCGCGCGCACCGGACGCCTCGGCGACGGCAAGGTTTTCGTCGTGCCCGTCGAGGAAGTCATCCGTATCCGTACCGGCGAGCGCGGCGAGGAAGCCATATAGTATTCAATTGCCCACTCGTAGGGGCGCGAGTCATCGCGCCCGCGCGCAATCGCGCCAATTGAGTGACAACTTAAGAGGTGGGCGCGAAATAATGCAGGGGCGCATGGCATGCGCCCAAGCCAGGGCCTCCAACGGTTATGCCGGGGAATCCCGAAATCGCGCGAGACGACCGTTGGCTGGTGACCGGGCGGAAACAACGATCAATCAATTAAGACCGTCCCGTAATTCGGGCTGTAGGGGCGGCCCTATGTGGCCGCCCGCAATCTCAGGAAGGAGCAACAACCATATGACCCCGCATGACGTATTGAAGATGGTCAAGGAAAACAATGTCCAGATGATCGATTTGCGCTTCATGGATTTCCCAGGCCTGATGCAGCACTTCTCCATCCCCGCTGTCAAACTGGCCGAGGATGTCTTCGAGGAGGGCGTCGGGTTCGACGGTTCCAGCATCCGTGGCTGGCAGGCTATCCACGAAAGTGATATGCTCGTCATCCCCGATCCCGACACCGCCTTCATCGACCCGTTCTTTCAGGCCCCCACGCTCGTCTTGCAGTGCGACATCGCCGACCCCATTACCCGCGAACGCTACAGCCGATGCCCCCGCTACATCGCCCAAAAGGCCGAAAACTACCTCAAATCCACCGGTATTGCTGATACCGCGTTCTTCGGGCCAGAGGCCGAATTCTTCATCCTCGACGATGTCCGCTTCGACCAGAACCAGCACTGCGGCTATTACTTCATCGATTCCATCGAGGGCACCTGGAACTCCGGTCGCGAGGAAAAACCCAACCTCGGCTACAAGCCCCGCTACAAAGAGGGCTACTTCCCCGTCCCGCCCACCGATGCGCTGCAGGACATCCGCGCTGAAATGGCCCTCACCATGATGCAGTGCGGCATGGAAATCGAGGCGCAGCACCACGAGGTCGCCACCGCCGGCCAGGCCGAAATCGATATCCGCTTCGACTCGCTCCTCCGCATGGCCGACAAGCTCATGCGCTTCAAATACATCGCCAAGAACGTCGCCCGACGACACAACAAGACTGTCACCTTCATGCCCAAACCAATCTTTGCGGACAACGGAAGCGGCATGCACTGCCACCAGAGCCTCTGGAAGGATGGCAAACCGCTCTTCGCGGGCAACAAATACGCAGGACTCACCGACCTCGCGCTCTATTACATAGGCGGACTCCTCAAGCATGCGCCCGCGCTCACCGCAATCACCAGCCCGACCACCAACTCCTTCAAACGGCTGGTTCCCGGCTACGAGGCCCCCGTCAACCTCGCTTACTCAAGCCGCAACCGGAGCGCCGCAGTCCGCATCCCCATGTACTCCGCAAGCCCCAAACAAAAGCGCATCGAGTACCGACCGCCCGACCCCTCCTGCAATCCGTACCTCGCCTTCGCCGCAATGCTGATGGCAGGACTCGACGGCGTGCAGAATAAGATTGACCCCGGTTCACCCCTCGACAAGAACATCTACGACCTGCCCCCCGAGGAACTGGCAAAAGTGCCGTCCGTGCCCGGCTCCCTCGAAAAAGCCCTCGACGCCCTCGAGAACGACTGCGAATTCCTCTTCAAGGGGGATGTCTTCACCGAGGACGTCATCAGAACCTGGATCGAATACAAACGGAAAAACGAAGTGGATGCCGTCAGGCTCAGGCCGCATCCCTACGAGTTTTACCTCTACTACGACGTGTGAAACCCGAACCCGTGCCCAAAGGCCGCCTCATCCCCCCGAGGCGGCCTTTCTCCTTTATGCCCCTCTGTGCGTCTCTGCGCTTTGGCCGGCTTTGCGCCCTTGCACCTTTGTGGTTGAAATCCTCAGTTGCCGTTGTCCGACGCCCTGAACCCTGAACTCTGGACTCCAAGCTATCCGGCGATACCAAGCCAACGAAATGAGGAGAAGGGATAAGACCTGAGAATTCTTTCCAAATGTTGCCTTTTTCCAACTCCAAAGAAGTGCAGCTTCCACCCATCCGATCGTTCAAATATCGCTCTCAGGAAGTGAAGAGTTCGTTTTCAACTCTTCACTTCGAGCGTTTCTTGCCGGAGTCAAGAGTTCGCTTTCTTTTCTTCGCCGACCTTTGCCCCCGGCGATGCATCTTGAAGTTTTCAACAGTGGCCAGCTCTTCAGCTTTTGCATTATAATTGTCTCGCCATTGCTCCCGCAATTTAGGGAAAAAAGGGGGACCATCATGGACATGAACCTCAAGCAGGAATTCCTTGCGAAGTGGAAGCAGTATTTCAAGAATGCGGAGTTGCCATTTGTGTTGTATTATTCAGATTCCGACCGCTATTCCGAGAATCTGAAGCCGGTTAACGGACACGTATGCCTGATAGGCCAGCTTGGTTCCGTGCGCAAGGGGCAGACGCTCGCCTTTACCCGGGAGACCATCGGCTGCTTCGGAGGCGTGCGCTACTCAGGTTTTCCATCGGAGACGATTCCTCAGTTCCGGTTTTTCCTTTCGTGCGGCATCGAGGGTGAACTTGAGGGGGAGCGCTACAAGAAGACGCCCGAATTGGTGGACCAATACGTTGAAGACATGCCGGTTCCGCCCGCCGAGGGCAAATACATCGTGTTCAAGAGGTGGGACAGAATCGAAGAAGGAGACGAGCCTGAAGTCGTAGTCTTTTTCGCGCCGCCGGACGTACTGTCGGGCCTTTTCACCCTCGCCAACTTCGGGGCGGTTGACCCGCAGGCGGTCATCGCGCCGTTCTGTTCCGGCTGCGGCAGTATCATCAGTTATCCCCTTGCGGAGCGCGAGAAGGAGGCGCCCCGGGCGACAATCGGCATGTTCGACGTTTCGGCCCGTCCATTCGTGAAGGGAAATATCCTTTCATTCGCCGCTCCTATGAAGAAGTTCCGTGAGATGGTCGAGGATATGGACTGGAGCTTCCTCATCACAAACTCGTGGAAGAAAGTTCAGCGGCGAATCGAGAGGTCAGGCGCTGTGTCCGGAAAATCGTCGGCGGGAAAGGGAAGGAAATAGGCGCGCGGGCGACATGCGCTGAGCCGGCAGATTGTTCCTCTGGGCATGTTCCCGAGAATCTTAACCGGAGAACGCATGAGTCGAATGACCCCGCGAGAACGGGTTGCCGCCGCATTCAATTTCGAGGAAACCGATTTCGTTCCGTACGATCTGCTCATCGAATCGGAGGTGGAAGAACGGCTGAAGAGCCGGTTGCGCTGTAAAGTGGTTTGGCCCGACTCTGGCAGGGCAATGTCGG
>CAZEBC010000085.1:7157-16211 GCA_964510165.1 uncultured bacterium | reverse complement strand
TAATGCGCTTGTTGGCGGAGCGGTCATCTGGCTCTTCATGCTTGTGCAGATGGTCAAACAGTCATCATCGAAAGGCATCAGGGCAAGTCTCCACATTGTGGTCCCCTTTGTCGGGATTGTTGTAGGATACCTCTGTCTGAGGGGAGTCCTGAACAATACCTTTTTTGTGTATCAGGATGCGCTCTTTCAAACCTATTCAACCATGCAGCCGACGGACTTTGAGCGGAACATTTCCATTCTCAAGAGCCTTACGCCCCAGTTCTTTGCCGCGCTCTCCCGTCAAGCGTTGCCATACTTTTCCCGGCACTACCTCGGCGTCTATTTGCTTTTGATCTTATTGCTTGCTAAGGAGGTCATGATCAGGAGGAAGCAATCATTTGTCATATCAATGTGGGTTTGCTTCGCTTTGGCGACCCTTGTCATCCCGATAATCGGCCGCATACCCCTCATGACAAGGATCTATGGCTCGGCCTACTTTGCTCTGTCACCCTGGTATTTCTGCTATCCAATTGCCGGCCTGTCAATCGCGCTTGCTCTCGCGCTCAGACTGCCCGCCTCCATCGAGACCATGTTCCGAGGGCTTCATGTGTGGACGCGCGTGGTCTCGCTGGCGGCCATGCTTGTCGTGCTCGCGCTGCTGAACTCAGGCAATATCAAGAGGATTCGGTTTGAAGCCATTCAGACCTCAAGGGAGAATCTTCTCTTCGCTCACGTGGTGAAGCGGTACACGGAAGCGATGTCGGCGTTCCTGGAATCGCCCGCTTATTCACTCTCGGATGAGTATTATATGAAGGATTTGCCCGTCGTGGATGCAGACGTGTATCCCTCGGGCTGGTCGGTCACGCAAGAAAACGTCTTCAGCCTATATTTCCCCGATGCCGAGAATGTGAAGTTCGTACGGAACGAAGGGGAAACGCCCAACCTGTACCTATGGACTCGCGGCTCCGTCGTTCGTATTCGTTGAGGGCCGGGGACGCCCGGCTTCAGCCATGCCGCTGTTATTTCTCACCAAGACCCGATAGTCGCCGCAGTCCTTGACAACGGTGTACTGCGAATGGATGTAGCTGTGGAAGTAAGGCCAGTGGAGGGTGAGATGCAGATCGGACGCATACGACGCGATAGCCACACGCGGCTTCGCTGTTTCCAGCGCCTTCAAGACCTCGGCCATGTCCTGATGCGAAAGAAAGCCCTGAACGAAGTGTCCGAACGGCACAGGGTTGGGCCGGTCGGTCAGGAAATAGAAGAACGACCCGGTCACGTCGAGAATATGCTCGCCGGGCGCGGTGTGGGAAGCTATGTATCCGAGGACGGCGTTCACGTCGGAGGCTCGATGTTCGGGCATCAAGATGCGGGCACGGGGGCTGTCGAGGTCCGCAAATCGGGTGAGGCTGACTTGGAACGGGGCTGGCTGGACCTTCACAAACAGATTGAATATCGGCAGTCCAAAGAAGAGGACGAGCAGCAAAGGAAACGGCAGGACCGAAATGAACTTGACCGTCGAGTGCCAGACGGGCGGGGGAGAGGCGACATCATTGTGCCACAGCTTCACAGACCCATGAACGAATACCCCGCCCAGTAGGGCCACAGGAACCATGTTCCAGATAAAATGGAGCGTGTCGGTTACGGGAAAGAACGTGTGAAAGGCGGCAATTGAATATATCCACAGCGCCATGACCAAGTGTATATGCTTCCTGTCGGCGACCTCCCGATTAATGATGTCTGCAATCAGCATGAATGCCACGCCTATATGCACTGCAACCGGAACATAACACACGATTTTGAAGCCATGTTTGTTGGATAGGATGTTGTCATTCGCCAGCACCGCCTCCCTCGTCGCGAGGACCATCTTGTAGAGCAGCCACGCTTCACACATCCACAGCGCCAACAGGAACGCGCGTCGGAAGGTCGGGGATTCCCTTTTCAGAAAGAGGACTCCCTGGAATGCGGCCATGAGCATAAGCAGTGCGCTCTCAACCGTAACAGGTGGCACCGCGAAGCGGATTTTGCCGGAGAACACGGCAAGGGGATATATGAGCGACCCGTAAAGGCCCGAACCGCCCAATTTGATGAGGAAGTACATTACCCATGGAAGCACCGTCCCGCAGAAGCCAACGAGCGAGATCGCCATGGGCCGCAGCGCCGCCGATACCGCGTGCTTCTCGATGCGGGCCTTAAGGAGTGTTCCGCCTACGATCGTCACGGCCAAAGCCGGCAAAGAGAAGAGGATGATTCTGCTGAGAGCCATCTGATCCCTGATGGCGAATAGCGAGGCCGCCGGAACCATGACTAGCGCCGCCCGGGACAGGCCGAGCATCCACCTGCTATCGCCGTTGAGGCCCGAACCCCTCTCATCGAGCGCGTCTCCCAGAAGCTCCGTGCAGAGGAGGGCGGCGAGCGCGAACGCTCCCCAGTTTATCTTGAATGAGAATAATACCCCGGCGGCCGCGCCGGCGGCCAGATAGCAAACGGCGCTCTTTCTGCTCCACCCCGCGTGCACGAGCGCAACCATGGTGAAGCCCAAGGGTATGCAGAACCAGTTGGGGTACGGAAAGTTGACGCAGACGGGACCAAGGAGGACGGTGAATGCGGTCACTGCTGTCGCGCACGCCGTTGACGTCAAAGTGCGCGCGAGGCGGAAAACAAGTATTGAGGTGACGGCTGCTACAAGAGCCAGCGCGAGGCGGAGCGTCAACAATGTGTCGCCGAACAGTCGGAACAGGAGCGCAACCGTATAGGTCGCAGCCGGTGTGTACAGCGACCATATCTCCTTGTAGAGGGCGCGCCCCTTGAAGAGTTCCAGCCCGTTATTGGTGAGAACTCCGTAATCGCTGTCCAGCCATGGGCCGATGTTGTCTGCGACATTGAACGGGGACAGCAGCAGATAAGAAAGGAGCAGCGCAAGGAGGCCGGTTAGCGACAGGAGTCTGGACTGAAGCCTTCCTTGAGACTCCGGCTCTGACTTTGGATGGGACACCCCGCTCACCGCTTCTACAGTCCGCAGCCTCCTAATGTCTCAGCCAGTCCTGAATCTCCGGTTCGGTCGGCTCGACCGGGTCGGGCCTCAAACCGGGAATGTAACGACACGCTTCATAGAGCGCAGGCGCGAGGCGACCATGAATCGCGGCCACATGATGGACGTACGGTCCGCGGATTATATGTTCCTCCCACCTCGGCCAATCGCCGACCTCGATCCATACGAAGGTGCCCCGGCTAAGCGGGCCTTCCACCGCTTTGGCCTCGCCGATCAGCAGGGAATAGTCGCCGTGGTCGCCGTCCATCCGGGCAACAGTGATCGGTCCCTCCTTCAGCCTGAACTCGCCGCAGCCGGGATACGCGCCTTCCATGATGTAATGCCGGGTGCATGCGAGCGTGGGGCTTTTCTCGTCCTTTAAGGAAAGCGGGAAGTTGCCGCAATGCCACAGGAGTTCCGCGTTGTCCTTTTCCGGATGGCGGATGGTGAGGTCGGCGAAGAAAACCGCGCCCTCACTCTGAGCGGCGCCTTGCAACAGAAGCGCAGTCGCCGCTCCATGGACGTCCGTCTCGCATGTCACCGGCAGCCCTTCGGCGGTCAGCAGTCCGTTGATGAAACACGGGACAATCCCCATGACATCCTGCATCGCGTTCCAGCACTGGAGCGCAATCGCGCCGAGCCCTTCGGCCTCTGCCCATTCCTTCAGCGCCAGCTTCAGCCCGACCATCGTCTGGAGCGCCTCCTCCGAGCAGTCGGTCGTATCGAGCGACGCCTTGATGGATTTGACTTCTTTCGTCACTGCGGTCAGATTGGCTGATACCTGGGATTTTGCGCGTGCAGCCATCTCGGACAGGGTGAGGGGGACAACCTGGATGCCGAACCTCTCGAGCAGTTCTCCTTCGTTGTAGATCATGGTCCAAAACGCGCCGGGCCGCGGCGCCACCTGTCCGATGCGCAGGTTCTTGAAGGTGTTAGCGGCGGACGCGGCTGCCACGAAATTTCTGAAGCCGCGCTCGAATACAGGCTCATCAAGACGGGAATTGACGATGTACGTAAACGGGACGTCGAGTCTGCGGAGCACCTTGCTGGTGGCGAACAGGCCGCACTGCGTGTCGCGCAGGCGAAGGCCCTCCGGCCCGGGCGCGTCATCGCGCGGTCCCCACAGAAGCGTGGGCACGCCGAGTCTCTTGGCGAGGTTGCCGACGGCGCTCTCGGTTCCGAAATTGCAGTGCGGCACGAAGAGCGCGTCGACGAATTCATGCCGAAACCTGTTGATGACGGCATCGACCTGATGGTTGTCGTAGAGAAGGCCTTCCTCGTTCAGCCAATCAATATCGACGATATCAATGTCGAACTTCCTTATCATATCGAGTGTCAACTTGCGATATCGGCCGGCTTCCTCCTTGCTGAAGGTCACTCTGCGGGTGGGAGCGTAGCCCAGCTTCAGTCTCTTTTTCCTCATAGGTCACCTTTGCATGAGTTCGCGTGTAAGGCCCTCACTCTGCCCTTCCCCGGTGGGGAAGGGTTGGGGTGAGAGAAAAACACTCCATGGATACTCCATATTTCCAGATAGTGACGACAAAGTCAAGCTACGCGTAATCGTGCAATCCGGCGAGCCAGTAGTTGACGCCAAGGTATGTGAAGACAACGCAGCCGAAGCCGATGACGGCCATCGCCGCCGAGGCCTTGCCACGCATGCCGCCGAACCGCATGTGCAAACAGCCCGCATACACGAACCACGTGATGAACGACCAGCTTTCCTTTGGGTCCCAATTCCAGTAGCGACCCCAGCAGGTGTTCGCCCAGACGGCGCCGGTGACGATTCCCAAAGTGAGGAGCGGAAACCCGAAGGCTATCGCTCGGTAAGTGAACCAGTCGAGGAAATCCTTTGTCCGTTCGCGGTCAAGAGCGAGCCTTTGCGAGGGCGCCAGTCGGAGGTCAATCGCGAGATAGGCCAGGGCGGTTCCGAATGCCAGCGCGAACGCGGCATACCCGAGAAAAGAGGAGAGCACGTGGAATAAGAGCCAGTTGCTCCTGAGCGAGGGGAGCAGCGGTTCGATATCGGGCGACATGAGCGAGCATGCCGAAAGCGCGACGGAGGAGGTCAGGCCCGCGAACCCGCCGAGCGCGGGGAGTTCGTAGCGTCTGTCGGCGAGCATGAACGAGACCATGAGCAGCAGAGAGAACAGCATCAGCGTCTCATAAGTGTTCGTCAGCGGCAGCCGCTCGGCTACAATTCCGCGATGGATAACGGCGGCGAGATGGACGAGGATTCCCGCGCCGGCAAGGATTCTGGCGAGATTGAGAAGCAAGGCCCTTTTCGAGAGTGTGGCCGAAAAGAAGATGACGGCCGCGGCAAAATATGTCAATTGCACCGCGCCAAGCCACATCATTATTTACTCCTCAATTGCTCTTCGTATCTGTCTGACCAGCCCATTCCATTCGTATGCGAAGTCCGGCTGGTTCTTCCAGCTTTGTCCCGTCAGTGTGAGCGTTCCGTCTCCGTCGGGGCCTTTTCCGAATTCAACTCGGATGACGCGACGGAACATGTAACATGAGATGACCGAACCAACGACCAATAGCCCGAATCCCAGGTATACGATGGGCGTTCCCGGGTCATTGACGATCTTTATGCCGGAATAGTATTTCAGACTGAGCCGCTCTACGGTGAACTCAAATGGAGCATCCGATGAGTGCGGCGGGAAGGTCCCCTTGAACGCCCACCCGCTCCACAGCGGCTCGTTCACGCCGGGACGGTAGGCCGACACGAAGGCTGCGGGGTTCACGTAGTATTGGCTGCGCGAGTGAACATTCCCCTCCGGGTCAATCGCGAAATCGGGGACGATGGTTTCCAATTCGACTTCGAGGTCGTATCCGGGGAGTTTGGCCCGCTCTCCGGGCACAAGTTTCACGAGTCCCGCAGGCTCCCTGGTCCCCGGCTTGAACACGCCAAGACTCACAAATCTAACCTCGGCACGATACCGCATCTGGTACAAATTAAAGCCCGACAACCTCAGCGGGCTGTTGACGCGCAACATGTGCCAGGAGGGCGGCTGATTGGCGTCTGTCACCATCAGCGTGCTGACATATTCCTCCGGCTCCTTCGCGCTCGGATGGGTTATTATCGAGAATTTCTCGAGCTTCAGCTTCATGCCGGAATCGCCCAGCGAGTATATCTCCCCTTCGCCGAGGTCTATGTCGTTGATGATCCCGAAGGTGTGGGTGACAAGCCCACCAATGAACACGATTAAAAGCCCCATATGCACTATGAGCGGCCCGATCACGCCTGCGCGGCCTTTTTCGAAAAGGAGGTTGTCGTTCGCCATTTCGTGGTTTCTGCGTACGCGATAGCCTTTGGTTAAGAGCGGGGACACTATCTTCTGGCGCAAGTTTTCAAGAGGGTTCTTATGACCGGCCAATACTTCGATCAGCGGGGAGCCGCCTTGGGTCAACATCTGCCCGGAATGCCGGAACGTTCGGATCACGGACGGAAGCCTTCGCAGCGAGCAATACGACATCACCAGCGTGAGGAACGCAAGCAGCGACATGAACCAGGTCGTCCGATACATTTGCTCTGCGCCCAGGAACTGGAATGCTGGCACAAGGATTTTGCCCGCCGCCGTCTGCTCGAGTGCGCTCATGGGAACGGTTCCCACAATCGAGGCGAGTCCAATGAGGGAGATGAGCGTAATGGTGAGTCCCGGCGAGCGGAGCCAGCGATCGATAGCTTTTGCCATGAGCGTTATCTTATCAGCTTGCAGGTCTTTTGACAAAAGAAATGGCCGAAACCGAAAACGATTTCGGCCATTGTCTTCCGGTACGATGCGAATTTCTAAAACCGATACGCGAGCGCCACGTACACTCCGTGCCCGTCGTAGTCGTCGAAGCCGGTCAAGTCGTCGTCGTAGTCGAAGAACTCGTAACGCGCGCTGATGATCTTGTTTTCGGCCAGCTTGTACTCTGCGCCGAGCCAGACTTCATCGAGGTCGTTGTCCACATCTTTACCGGTGTTCTGAGTGTGCTGGTACGAGAGGTTCGTGGACCACTTGTCGTTTATCACATAGCGGCCGCTCCCGAAGAGCACATACGATTCATACCGAAAATCGAACGCGCCCTCGCCATCTACCAATTGGTTGCCCGCAGGTATGCTCGTGGGCGTATCGAGGCTGAAGTCTTCGTACATGGCCATGCCCGTGAGCACGACGCGGTTGATCGGCGAGCCGAAGACCGTGCCTGCCACCCGGTGGATTCTGAGGTCCTGCCCTTCGGTATTCTGGCGGTCCCACTCTACTTCGCCGTCCTCGAACTGATACTTGGCAGTGAGGGTCCATGCAGGCAGGAACTGCCAATCGCCCTTGAAAGTAACCTCGTGGGTCTTGTCTTCATCGAGGTCGCCGAGGATATCGGGATACCCGGTTGGCGAGAGGTCAAGTTTGGGGTCGTAGTCCTCGTCGTGGTCTTTGAGCCGATACCGCGCGGTAAGCCTGACGTCCTTGACCGAACGGTTGACTGCCGTGAGCGTGTACTCTTGGAAGTCGCCGTCTATGTCCACATCGCGTGTGAGGACGTTGGGCGCCACTTCCGGGTCCACTTCCTCGCGTTCCCAGAACCGCTGTTCCCATTCGGCGGCCGCCGAAAGCGTGGTGTCAGAAAGTCCGGCCCATATGAGTTCGACGGCTTCGCCGTAACGGGTTTCATCGTCGCTTGACGCGAGTATGACCGGTGTGCCGAACTCAAGGCCTTCACTGTGTGAATTGATGTCGATGCGTTCGGCCCTGAAATTGGTCGAGAGCGTGACGTGTTCCGCCAGGTTCAAACAGACGAGTCCAAGGGTTATCGCGTCACTCACAAGGTCATTGTCCACGTCGGTATTGTCAAATTCGCTGACCGCGATACCGGTATTGAAGACGTCGCGCTCGAACTCGTTCTCCAAGTCGCTGTGATAGTAGTTCGCGCTCAAGAACAATCCTTCGGTGATGAAACTGTCGAAGGTGAACAGGGTGCGAAATTCCTGCCACTCGGGGTCGTCGTCGAAAATCTCGGCGGGCCCGGGAACTCCTCCGATGCGGGTGATATCGACGGCTCGCTGGTCATCCCGGTAATCTTCATATTCCTGCCGGAATCTGAAGTTGTATTTCTCCTCGATGGTCAGGGGAACTTCGATGTAGAGCGTGTCGCTTTCGCCGTCCACGTCATTGATCACGAACAAAGGCCTCGCGAAGGGGACGCCGGGGACGGTGGAGGTGGTGATCTGCCCGCGCAGCAGAGCCTCCTCGCCGAAGCGCTCCCAATGATGCCATCCCAGGATGATGTTGGGGATGTCGGGCAGAAGGAGCTGGCCTTCGAGGTTGAGGTCGACTCGATCCGCAAAGAGGTCGTCGTCCTCGTCCTTGGCGAAGCCTTCGGTGAACCCGTAGAGAGTCGGGTCCCACGGCTCGCTCTGGCGGTCGTAGTATTTGCGGTGTCTGTCGAATTCGAAGGCGACGCGAAAGACCTCGGGCTTGATGTAGTGAACGCGCGCGCGGTAGAGGTCCTCGAGCACCGCCGTCACCGAGACGGACCAGTTCTGCTGGTTGTACGAGAAGCGTTCGACCCCGCCGGTGAGCTGGTCGTCGATGAAGCGGTCTTCGCGGAACCGTCCTTCATCGCCGTCCACATCATAATACGTCACGCCGCCGCGAATATACCAGCCGTAATACCACTTCTCGAGTTCATCCTGAGTGTACGGATAGTACCATGTGTTCAATTCCTCAAGCGGGTCCGCCTGCGCCACGCCAGTCGTGATAAACACGGTGAGCATGATCGCGGCGAGCAACAGCGGAAGGAACTGCCTGGTCGATTTCATAACAGATATCCTCCTCATCGCGATTCGGCTTCAAGAGAACCGAACTCAGCCTTGCCTATCGGAAAAAGTGGCGGTCAGTGTTGGACCCGTGAACTGCCGTGTGGTGATCTATGCAATCAACCCCGCGACCGATGGGAAAACCCGCGTGCGCGGCGCGGCCTATCTGCGCGGCGGGCGTGTTGACCGCAGGTTCCCAATGGCAGCGCAGGCACAGCGTTCGCGCGTCCGCAATCAGCAT
>CAZEBC010000085.1:1775-7057 GCA_964510165.1 uncultured bacterium | reverse complement strand
TTGCTGGGGTCCCCGCCCGCGTCCATGTGGAGACTGCCCGGCCCGTGACACGATTCGCAGCCTTCTCCTTTGACCTGCTCGCCCTCCTTCACGCTCGTGCCGAAATGGGAGGTCAATTCGAAACGCTTCGCTTGCTCCGGATGACATACCTCGCAGGATTCCATACCGATGTATTGGGCGTCCTTTATCATCGGCCCTCCCAGACTCATCTGATGCTCGGGCGAGGTCGACTGACAGGACAGCATGAGGGCGGAACCCACGAGGGCAACTATCAATACTCTCACTACCCAGCGCACTGTCGGCATATCGCGCCCCTCTCTTTCCTCATCCGTTGGTCAAAGACATTTCGGTTGGACTCGACGAACATGACTGCTCAGCCCATTTCCCTCACACACACCTCCTTCTGGTTTAGTGATGAATAATTGCCTGGATATAGAGACGTGCTGTTGCGGCATTGCCAGATGTGACAGAGCGTTGAAGCGGGGACCTTCACACTCGATTCTCCCGATCCGCTGTTCGCCGTTCCCCATACTGGCAGGTTCGGCTTCGACGGCGATCTTCGACCATTCTCCGATTCATAGCCCGTCAACAAAGCGCCGATTTTTGGGGGACTTCTGTCAGCGCATGCGTCGTAACGGACTACACTATAACAATGAAGACATGGCGAGGCAATAGAGAAAATCCCGTCATTGAAAATATCGGAGATTCGGCCGTGGGTTACGAATTCATCCGCGCCTGCAAATACGGGAGTCCCATATGGAGGGAGTTGGACCTCATTTGAGGCATACTCCAGCACGTTCCTGTTGACATTCCGATTTTATAACAATTGCGGTAACAATAAGTTGCGGCATATTCAGACAATTGGCATGCGATTTGCCTATTTTTCCGGTGTCCTTGGCCCGGTCGTGGGGGACGGGCGGACGGCAACGGGGAAACGTGGAGGAAGCCTCGGAAAGCGGTTGATTTCGCAAAGAAAGTTTCGCATCACCCGGCAATCGAGGCTCAGTAATTTTCCCCAACACTCAGCTTCATCGTGTAACACATGAATCAGGGGGGAAACCATGAAATCACTGCCATCTCGACTTCGAATCACTCTTCCGTTGTTTCCGACCTTGTGAGTCCAAGGAACTCGGGAACCGTATCCGACGACAAACCGTAACAGATCATGAATTCGATGGGGGGATATTTTTGTGAAGACCAAGCGTCTTTTCAAACTGCACTGGGAACCGAGCGAGTGGCCATTACTTGCGCTGCTTGGACTCCTCGTGGTCTCACTTGGCTTTGCGTTCGCTCCGTCAACATTTGCAGATGACGACGATGACGATGAATACCGTTACAGCAGGTATTCGTCTTCTGAAGATGACGATGATGACAACGACGATGAGGGTGACGTTGTCCAGCCTCCGCCGCCTCCGCCAACATCTCAGCCGTCTCATGCCGGACGGTTCATCGCATATGAAGGCAGTAAGACGTGCAACATGTGTCACCTGGACAGGGCCTACGAAGTGCATGGGTCCGCCCACTATCAATGGAAGGGCGCCACTCCTGATGTGGTGAACATGACCGAAGGCGGCAAGCTCGGGAGCATAAACGATTTCTGTACCTATCCCGACACCAGTTTCGCGTTCAAGATGACGAACGCGGACGGCGCTCAGGTGGTGACCGGCTGCGTAAGGTGTCACACCGGTCTAGGGGAGATGCCCTCTCCGGACCCGACGCCCAGCCAGCTCCAGAACATAGACTGTCTGGTTTGCCACTCCGATTCTTACAAGAGAAAACTGACTGAGACCGCCGACGGTCAATTTCGCCTTGTGCCCGATCCTGCCGCCATGTCGGCAGGCCTGGAGCAGGCGATAACCGACATCAAGCTGCCCTCCAAGGGGGTGTGCTTGAGCTGTCATGCGAATGCCGGCGGCGGAAACGGACTCAAGCAGGGCGACCTGGAGATGGCTCTAGTCGATCCGCCGAGAACACTGGACGTCCACATGGCATCTCAGCAGAACGGCGGCGCCGGCTTGAACTGCGTGGATTGTCACACGACGCATGCGCACAGAATCGCCGGGCGCGGCGATATCCGGCAGACCGACCTGGACGTTGCGGTAAACTGCACCTCGTGCCACCAGGCCGCTCCTCATGACAATCGCGACCTGAACAGACATACGGCACGAGTGGACTGCACGACGTGCCATATTCCTTCCATCGCCAGGGGCGTTCCCACGGACGTGTTGAGGGATTTCACCGAGAGCGAGCTGGACGTAGCCAAGCGCACGTGGGAGCCGGTCATCGTTCGGCAGACCAACGTGATTCCTCAATACAAGTTCTCCAATGGGACCTCTTACTTCTATAAATTCGGCGATCCGATTGACTCACCCGAGAGCCATGTGATTTCCGAACCTGTCGGCGACATTAGCGACCCTGCCGCCAAGATATACCCGGTCAAGTTCCACGCAGGCGTCATGGCGTACGACCTTGAACAATTGCGGCTCATCCCCGTGAGCGCGCGGGTGCTCTGGTCGACCGGCGACGTGGATGCTGCCATCAGGCAGGGCGCCGCGAGCGTCGGCTGGTCGCTTGAGGGCGAATACGACTATGTGAACACCGAGCGCTACATGCCCGTATTTCATGAGGTCGCTCCCAAGGAGCAAGCCCTCTCCTGCAACGAATGCCACGAGGGCAAGCGGATGGACTTCAATGCGCTGGGTTATACGCCAAAGGCGCAGCGCAACGGAAGGCCGCTGTGTTCGAGTTGTCATGAGGACGAATCCGACGAATGGTCGGCGTCCGAATTCTTCAGGGGCGTCCACAGGCAGCACGTCAATGAGGAACGCATCAGGTGCAGCGAGTGTCATAACTTCTAGAACAAATCAGGGGCGAAGCGCCCGGGTTAAAGGACCGCGAATTGGCGGGCGCTTCGCAGCCCGGTTCGTGCCAAGAGAGGTAGAAACATTCCAGGGGAAGGAGGAACCAAACATCCATACAACCGGTTTTACCCCTCTTTTCTTTCTGCTTTGTTCGGAAACAAGAACTCAGTATCTTGGGAGGCAACAATGCAACGCAAGATCGTATCGGTTTTCACAGTTCTGTTGCTTATCGGGTGCGCGATGACGCTTATCACGAGTCAAGCGAGCGCCGAGCCCACCTTTTTTCAGCAACGATGCGCGACGTGCCATTTCGATGACACGCCCACCTGTAACGGCTGTCACGCTCACGGCACTCGAGGGAGTTTGGGCGGGAGCATAAATTTGACGGCGAGGACCGACCTGACTCGTTATAGCCCGGGCCAGACTGTGACTGTCACGTTCAGCGGTGGACATCGACAGGGATGGATTCGCGCCATCCTTTACAATCAGAATGGCGCTGAAATCGACCGCGTGACCGGGCCTACCGGCATGGGCGATGATGGTTCGGGTTCAAGTGCCCAGCAGTTCCCGGTGACCCTTTCCGCTCCGGCGCCTTCGAATGCGGGTTTCTACCGATGGACGGCTGCATGGTTTGGCTCGCCGTTTGACAGGAACAATTCCACCGTCTCTCCACACGCAGAGGAACGGGTTCAAACCAACCAGTTCGAGGTCTTTGTCCAGCCGACATGCCCGGACGCGGATAACGACGGCTATCAGGATTCCGCGTGCAACGCCAACCCGCTGCAAGGCGGCGGCGATTGCGACGACACCAACCGGCTTATCAATCCGGGCGTAACCGAAATTCCGTACAACAGCCTGGACGACGATTGCGAACCCTCTACGCCTGATGATGACATTGACCGCGACGGTTATGGCATAGCGAGAGACTGCGATGACACGGACCCCGCAATCAATCCGGGAGCGCAGGAAAACTGCACCGACGGCGTTGACAACAATTGTGACGGCCTTGTGGACTCGGCCGACCCGAGCTGCGGCGGGCCGCCTCCTGTGGACGCCGATGGCGACGGCTATACGGCGGACGTTGACTGCGACGACAGCGATCCCGATGTCTATCCCGGCGCGGCCGAAATCTGCACCGACGGCATCGACAATGATTGCGACGGGCGGGTCGATTCGAGCGATTCCGACTGCAATCAACCGCCGATCGAGCCGATACGTCTGCTCGCGCCCGTCAACGGGTCGAATTTGACTGGCGTGCCCACCTTCTCGTGGTCGCCCGGTCCGAATGACCGGTTCAGGATCGAATTTTCCGAGGACCCCTCGTTCTCCAGCTTGCTCTACAAGAGCCACGTGGCGTCTGCCTCGTCATTCACGCCGCCCGCCGGCGCATGGGACCAGGCACCCGAAAACACGCAGATTTTCTGGCGCGTGAGGGGTATCGACTCCGATGTTTTCCCGAGAGAGGTCCATACGAGCGTCGAGGCGTGGTCATTCACGAAAAACGGTCAAATCGTTGATGACGGCGATGATGATGACGATGATGACGTAGATGACCGCAATAATGACTCTGACGATGATGACGACGACGATGACGACGACGATGATGACTGAGCGTAACGGGGCACGGGGCGGCTTCATGCCGCCCCGCTTCCTTCGGTTCAACAAAGGACTTATCGATAGGGGGCAATTGATGACACGCAGAATTGACAGAATTTTGATAACGGCTCTGCTGGCGGTATGCGCAATCACATTCCTCTCGGCAGATGCGGCGGCCAGGCCCGAATACTTCTCCATGAATTGCGCCGGCTGCCACTTCAACGACACTGCTACATGCAACGGCTGCCACGCGCACGGCACGCGCGGAAGTTTGGGCGGGGCCATCAACCTCAGGGCCACGACCGACCTGACCAGCTACAATCCGGGCCAGACCGTCACTGTCACGTTCAGCGGCGGCCATCGGCAAGGTTGGATTCGGGCCATCTTGTATGACCACAATGGCGTGGAAGTCAAACGAATAACGGGACCCACAGGGCAAGGCGACGATGGCACGGGCACGTTGACCCAGCAGTTTCCCGTGACCCTTTCGGCGCCCGCGCCGACGACGCCGGGTTCCTACAGGTGGACGGCGGCATGGTTCGGCTCGCCTTACGACATTACCAATCGCGGCACATTTCCCCATGTCGAGGAACGCGTGCAGACAAACCAGTTCTCAGTAGTGGCCGCTTGCGCGGACGCTGACGGTGACGGATATCAGTCCAGTGCCTGCAATCCCAATCCGTTGGCGGGAGGAGGCGACTGCAGGGATGACCTCCCGTTCGTGAATCCCGGCATGACCGAAATCCCGTACAACGGATACAATGACGACTGCAATACCGCAACCTTCGATAATGACCTTGACCGCGATGGATACCGCCTTGCCGA
>CAZEBC010000085.1:0-1675 GCA_964510165.1 uncultured bacterium | reverse complement strand
CGGCAGTCAATCCTGGCGTCGCTGAAATATGCGGCGACGGCATAGACAATGACTGCGATGGGCTTGTTGACTCGAGCGATCCCGACTGCCCGACCTCAACCGGCGTAGACGGGCGGATCTTGCTGATGAGGGCCTCGTATGAGGTTGAAGTCGAGGACGACGAGCCTGCGATGGCTCAGGTTACGGTGTTCCTCGGCGGCAGCGGACACGGCGGACGCGCGTCCGGAACGCTGCATCTGTACAAAAACGGAACGCTTGTGGGCAGCATGCCCGTGAGCCTCTCGTCCTCCGGCTGGGCGAGTCGGACTGTGAAGAGGGTCAACGTGCCGGTCACCGCAGCCGATGCGCCATACTGCACGTGGGAGGCGCACCTGGAACTTCCGGGCGACCCGAACCTCTCGAACAACTCGGCCACCAAGACAACCAGAGTCGAGGTTGAGGACGAGGACGATGACGAGCACGAAGACGACGAACACGAATATCGTCGCGAATACGAGAGCAGAGAAGACAGACACGACGACGAAGAGGACGACTGATCGAGCAAGAACCTTGCGGAAATAGGAAGGGAACTGGGGGCGGCTTCGGCTGCCCCTTTCTCTTTCCCGTGAAGAAGGGTTATAGGGCGGCATGCTTGTGCGCAATTTGCAATTGCATGACCGGCGGGTCTAATGGTATACTGAATTCGAAGATTTCCTTTGTTTACGGTTTCAAATGCGATGGTGATGAGCAATGAGTCATAAGGTTTCACGACGACGTTTCATGGAAACATTTGGCAAGGCGAGCATCCTTGCATGCGCCGGAGCGGTCGGCTGCGGCGCCGGTAATTCAGAGACGCTGAATCCGAAGAAGCCGAAGCAGCACGGCCTCTCGCGCGACCTGGCGATTGTCCGCGGTGACGAGCCGAAGAAGATGGTCGAGGCCGCTATCGAGGCGCTGGGCGGAATCGACAAGCTCGTCAAGCCGGGCGATGTCGTCGTGGTCAAGCCGAACATGGCCTGGGACAGGCTGCCGGAACAGGCGGCCACAACGAATCCCGATATCGTCGCCGCTGTCGTCGCGCTGTGTCTGAAGGCCGGCGCGAAGCAGGTGAAGGTGTTTGATCGCACTTGCAACGATGCCCGTCCCTCCTACGATTCGAGCGGAATTGCGAAAGCCGCAGAGGGAGCAGGCGCGACCGTCAGCTTTGTGAACGAGAGGAAGTTTCGACCCATGGCTCTTCCGAAAGGGAAAGCCATCAAGGAATGGCCGATATACGAAGACGCCGCGCGGGCCGACGTGCTCATCAATATCCCGATTGCGAAGCACCACAGTATCTCAAGGCTCACGCTTGGTCTCAAGAATATGATGGGCATTGCCGGCGGGAATCGAGGCAAGTGGCATCCTGAAATCCATCAAATTCTCGCCGACCTGGCGACCGTGTCGGCGGTCGATTTGACGATAATGGACGCATATCGAATCCTCACCGACCGAGGTCCGGCAAGCGGCACCCCCGCCGATGTGAGACTGGAGGGGCTCGTTGTGGCCGGTGTTGATCCCGTCGCGGTTGACGCCTACAGCTCGACCATTTTCGGGCTCAAGCCTGAGGAGGTCGGCTTCGTGCAGAAGGCCTATGAGCATGGGCTGGGCGAGATTAGCCTTGACAAGATCAAGCGACAAAACATAGAATTGGCCTAGT
>CAZEBC010000084.1:9399-16441 GCA_964510165.1 uncultured bacterium | reverse complement strand
TATATCGGCATGAGCATTGCCACGCGCTCCAATGCCCGCACTACCGAAGCAGCGAAGAGCCAGGGCGTTAACGGCGCGCTGAACGTGGCCGTCTCGGGCGGCGCGGTTATGGGCATGAGCGTCGTCGGCCTCGCGCTGTCGGGCCTGTGCATAGTGTTCTTGATATTCAAAGGCGACCCGGTGGCAATCAACGGATACGCGATGGGCGCCAGCCTCGTCGCGCTGTTCGCGCGTTCGGGCGGCGGCATCTTCACCAAGGGCGCCGACATGGGCGCAGACCTTGTGGGCAAGGTGGAAGCCGGGATTCCGGAAGATGACCCCCGCAACCCCGCCGTCATCGCAGATAACGTGGGCGATAACGTGGGCGACGTGGCTGGCCTCGGGGCGGACCTGCTCGAGAGCTACGTGGAGGCCATCATCGCCAGTCTGGCCATTGCGTTCGCGCTGTATGTATCGGGCAAGATCGGCCCCGACGTGTACTCGTCGCTTCAGATGATTCCGTTCCTGATTGCGGCGGCGGGCATCGTTGCCTCGATCATCGGCGTGCTCTTCGTCAAGGTGAGCGGCGGCAAGAACGCCCAATCGGCCCTGATGAACGGGACCTACATCGCCGCGATTCTCACGGTTGTGCTCAGCTTCCTAATCATAAACCGCTGGGGCATGCCGTTTGAAGGCGTGTATGGAACGTTCTCGAAGCTCGGGCCGTTCTGGGCCAACCTGACCGGCATCATCTCCGGCGTGATCGTCGGCTTTACCAGTGAGTACTTCACATCGGGACATTACAAGCCCGTGCGAAAGCTTGCCGAATCCTCCCAGAGCGGTCCGGCCATTACCGTCACGGGTGGCATGGCCGTCGGCATGATGAGCACCGCGATCCCGGTTGTCGTGCTGGCCGCGGCCGTCATAATCTCCTATGCGGTCTCGGGAATGTACGGCATCGCGCTGGCCTCACTCGGCATGCTGGCGACGACCGGCATGATCGTATCGGTTGACAGCTACGGTCCCGTGGCTGATAATGCAGGCGGCATCGCCGAGATGGCGGGTCTCGACAAGAGCGTCAGGGCCATCACCGATAATCTCGATGCGGTCGGAAACACCACCGCTGCCATTGGCAAGGGCTTCGCTATCGGCTCGGCCGCGTTCGCCGCGCTCAGCCTGGTGACGGCGTTCATCGGCGCCGCCAAGCTGGTCGGCGTTCAGCTCACCGACCCCAACGTCATGGCCGGTTTGCTGATTGGCGGGATGCTGCCGTTCCTGTTCTGCTCGCTCTTGTTCGGAGCGGTCAGCAAGTGCGCGTTCCAGATGATCGCAGAGGTGCGCCGCCAGTTCAAGGAGATCAAGGGCTTGATGGAAGGCAAGGCCGATCCCGACCCGGCCACCTGCGTTGACATCAGCACGCGCAGCGCCATTCAGGGCATGCTTCTGCCCGGCGCAATCGCCATTCTGGCGCCCTTGGTCGTCGGCTTCGTCCTCAAGCCGCAAGGGCTGGCCGGCATGCTCATCGGCTCGCTCATTGTCGGCGTGATGTTGGGCATCCAGATGGCCAACAGCGGCGGCGCGATGGACAACGCCAAGAAATACATCGAGGCGGGCAATTTCGGCGGAAAAGGCTCCGAGGCTCACAAGGCCGCAGTCGTCGGCGACACCGTCGGCGACCCGCTCAAGGACACCGTTGGCCCCTCGATCAACATTCTGATAAAGTTGATGGCGGTGATCGCGCTCGTGTTGGCGCCGCTGTTCGTGGTGATTTGACGCGGCAGGTCACGGACCGTTTAGCAAGGAGTCACAGGTTCACACTGCAAGCATTGCAGGGGCGCGGCTCGCCGCGCCCCTGCATCTTCAGGAGAAACCTGAATCATTTGACAGCCTCTTTCGTTTCGAAAGAGGCTGTCTCGATTCTTGCCTGTCGAGCGACAATATGATAGAATACACCGAAAACGGCGGGGCCGACCGGCAGCCCGCATGGGGAGGTGAACTGTTGAACAAGTACGAAGTGATATTCATAATCCGTCCTGATGCTTCGGAGGAGGCCATCGCCCAGGCTACAGAGAAGGCGCAGGAGCAGGTGACCCGCAACGGCGGCATCATCCAGGCTCTGGAGAACTGGGGTTCCAAGAAGCTCGCCTACGAGATCGACAAGTTCGACGACGGCATCTACTATAAGATGGATATCGAGGCGCCCGGCGACGTGATTGACAAGCTGGCCAGACACTTCCTCCTGAGCGAGGAGGTCATCCGGCATCAGACCATACGAGTCAAAGAGAGGAAATCGGCTGCAAGCTGAGAGGGAAAGCCGTCATGTCACAGCTCAGCATGATAGAGCTCAACAAAGTGTTCCTGGCGGGGAGACTAACGCAGGACCCCGAGCTTCGCTATACGCCTTCGGGCGTTCCAGTGACCACGTTGCGGATGGCAGTGAACACTACTTTCTTCTCACGCGACTCGGAGAAGAAGGAAGATGTCCTCTATATCAGCGTCGTCGTGTGGCGCAAGAGAGCGGAATCCTGCGTTCAGTATCTCCGGAAGGGATCGCCGCTCGTCATTGAAGGCCGCCTCCAGAGCAGGCAATGGGAAGCTCAAGACGGTCAGAAGAGGACCACCATTGAGGTGCAGGCCGACCGGGTGCAGTTCCTCGAGTGGTCGGACGAAGGCGGGGGCAAGGCTGCGCGCGCCCCGGCTTCCGAGGATTCGCAGGAGCCGCCGCCACCGCAGGACGACGATATACCATTCTGAACCGGCATATTTGAAAGAAGGGGACGCATGGCAAAAACGAAGAAGATATTCAGACGCAGGAAAGTCTGCCGATTTTGCGCAGATAAAATCCAGGCGGCGGACATCGACTACAAGGACGTCCAGAAACTCAAACACTACACCACCGAGCGAGGCAAGATAATCCCCCGCAGAATTTCGGGCAACTGCGCAAGACACCAGCGGGCAGTCAGTCAGGCCGTCAAGCGCGCCCGGACCGTGGCGCTCATGCCATACACCGCCGACTAACCGCTCGCCGCGCCGTCGCGTCAAAGACGTTCCTCCGGGACGCCAATCGCTCGCTTGGCAGCGCGCCAACCGCGCGAACCTTGCTCGTGAACGCGTCACGGCGCAAGTTCGTCGGATCGGTTTGTCATCAAGTTGCAGGAAACTTGGATTCAAGCAGTATCTCAACGCAACTGGAAAGGAGAACGATGAAAGTCGTACTTCGTGAAGATATTCGGGACCTCGGCAAGGTCGGCGACGTGCTCGAGGTGAAAGACGGCTATGCCCGCAATTACCTCATTCCCCGCAAACTGGCCGTCAGGGCCGATGAGGGAAGCCTCAAGCGGGTCGAACACGAGAAGAAAGTGCTGCGCGACAGGAAAGAGAAGGAACTGAAGGAAGCAAGGGCGCTCGCCGACAGGATTGGCAAGGCCTCATGCACCATACCCGTCCAAGTCGGCGAAGAGGACAAAATCTTCGGCTCGGTCACCGCAATGGATATATCCGAATGCCTCAGTAAAGAAGGAATCGAGGTCGACAAGAAGATCATCAGCCTCGAAGAGCCTATCAGGGCCTTGGGCGTCTTCAGTGTGCCGGTCCGTCTCAATCCCGAGGTCGAGGCCAAGCTGAAAGTGTGGGTCGTCAAGGCGTAAGGCGCACCGCCCAAGACCACTCTTTCTCAAGGACAGCGTGGATTCCCGCTTTCGCGGGAATGACATTTTCTGACGCAGCGGTTTTCTTGGTCTCCCCCGCTTGTGGGGGGTGAGGCGCTCGCAAGAAAACCGGATTTCCGCTGCCTGATGAAATCGGGGACTGGTCTTGCAGGAATGACAGGCACGCGGCAAGCTTCACGAAGGTTCTCCATATGGCCACAAAAGAACAAGCGGCCTTCTCGAAGGTCCCCCCTCAGAACCGCGAGGCCGAGCAATGCGTCCTCGGCGCGATGCTGTTTGATGACCGCGCCATAGGGCAGGCAATCGAAAAGGTGCGCGAGCACCACTTCTATGACGAATCACACCGTCGAATCTTCCGCACCATAACGGATTTGTACAACGATCATCTGCCTGTTGACCTCATCTCCGTATCGGAACGGCTGCGCAGTCGGAACGAACTCGAATCGGTCGGCGGCAGCGCGTATCTGGCGCATCTGCTCGACATGGTCCCCACGGTCGCGCATCTCGATTATCATTCCCGACTCGTGATCGAGAAGGCGTGGCTGAGGGAGCTTCTGACTGCGGCAAGCGAGATCATGACCGAGGTCTACAGCGAGGGCCAGGATGTCGAGGAGGTGCTCGATCGGGCAGAGAAGCGGATTTTTGACATAGTAGAGAAGAGGGTGACGACTACCGTATCTTCAATCAAAGACCTTGTGCACCCGGTCTTCAAGTGGGTTGACGACCTGCATAACAACCCGCGAAAGGTGACCGGCATCCCGACCGGTTTTCACGATCTCGACAGGATGCTGCGTGGCCTGCAGAATTCGGACCTCATTATTATGGCCGGACGGCCCGCGATGGGCAAGACCAGCTTTGCGCTTAATATCGCGCAGCATGTCGCGGTCGTCGAAAGGAAGGCTGTGGCCATATTCAGCCTGGAAATGGGCAAGAATCAACTGGTCCTGAGGATGCTGTGCTCGACGGCGAACCCGCGGGACGGCGGCCAACGAGTCAATTTCAAGGACTTGCAGACCGGCTACTTCGACAGCAAGCTCTATCCGGCCCTCACCGACGCCGCGAGCGACCTGGCGCAGGCCATGATTTACATTGATGATTCGCCGGGCATCTCGGCAATGGAAATTCGCGCGAAGGCCCGAATGCTCAAGGCGCGAGGGCAACTCGATTTGATAATAATAGACTATCTCCAGTTGATGGAAGAGACCGGGAGGCGGCCGGAGAACCGCCAGCAGGAAATCGCCGCGATCTCGCGGCACCTCAAGTCGTTGGCGCGCGAGCTCGAGGTGCCGGTCGTCGCGCTCTCACAGCTCAGCCGCGCCGTCGAGCGTCGTGAGGAGAATCGGCCCCAACTGGCCGACCTTCGCGAGTCGGGCGCGATCGAGCAGGACGCCGACGTCGTCCTCATGCTCTATCGTGAGGATTATTACTGGCGACTGCAGAATCCGAACAAGGAGATTCCGGAGAATCTTTTGAACAAAGCCGAGGTGATAGTCGCCAAACAGCGCAACGGTCCGACCGGGACCGTCGAGCTTAACTTCTTCGGGGAACAGGTTCGCTTCGAGAATCGGGCGACCCAACCTGAACCATTTTGATGAATTGACGGACACAACCCTTTACAAAGGAGAATATCATGTTCACAGGATTGATGGTGGCTCTGGTAACGCCGTTCAAGAACGGAAAAGTGGACGAGGCCAAGATTCCTGAACTCGTCGAGTTTCAGATATCGAGGGGAACCGACGTTATCTGCCCGTGTGGATGCACGGGCGAGGCGGCGACGCTCACGCACGACGAGCAGATTCGCATCATTGAAATAGTGATCGAGGCCGTGGCCGGCCGCGTGAAGGTGATCGCAGGCACCGGCTCAAACAGCACCGACGAGGCCATTCAACTCACGCGACGCGCCAAGCAGGCGGGCGCGGACGGCGCGCTCATGATCACGCCGTACTACAACAAGCCGACCCAGCGCGGACTTATCCGCCACTACGAGGCTGTGGCCAAAGCGGTCGATATCCCAATCATGCTTTACAACGTTCCCAGCCGCACCGGCGTCAACATGCTGCCTGAAACCGTCGCAGAACTCAACAAGGTTGACACCATTGTGGCGATCAAAGAGGCCGCGGGCAGCGTTGATCAGGTGGCCTCTATCCTGAGCCTGTGCGACATCAACGTCATCTCGGGCGACGACTCGCTGACGCTGCCGATGCTGGCAGTTGGCGCGAAGGGTGTCGTCAGCGTGGCCGCCAACGTGGCGCCCGCGGAGATGGCCGCCCTCATCGACAGCTTCAATAACTGCAACATGGAGGAAGCGCAGCGTATTCATTATCAGCTATTGCCGCTGTTCAAGGTGCTGTTTTGCGAAACCAATCCGATACCCGTCAAGCGCGCGTTGAGCATGATGGGCATGATCCAGAACGAACTCAGGCTTCCGCTGACCCCGCTATCAGCCGAAAACGAGCCAAGACTCAAGTCGGTGCTTGACAAGCTGGGCCTGTTGGAACTTGTGTGAGCCGCGGGGTTGAACGGGGAATGATGCAGGGGCCACGCCGCGCCTTGACTTTGGACCCTGAACCGTGAACCCTGAACCTCATGGAGGCGCTTCAGATGGCACTGCAAATCGGAGTGTTTGGCGCGATGGGGCGAATGGGCCGCCGCGTCATAGAATTGGCTGCCGCCGACCCGGAATTCAAGGTGACCGCCGCCATCGAGTATCCCGGCCACCCCGCTATAGGCCAGCCGCTCGGCAAACTATTCGGCATCCCGGACGTGGAGCTCCATCTCAAGGGGAATCTGCACGAGGTCGTCAGCGACATAGATTGCGTCATCGCGTTCGCGACGCCGACCGCCACCGTGGAATGCATGCGCGACGCGCATGCCGACCGAAAGCCCATCGTCATCGGCACTACCGGATTCACGCCGGAACAGAAAGAGGAGATCGCGCGGCTCAGCCAGCATGTGCCCTGCCTTATGTCGGCCAACATGAGCGTCGGAGTGAACGTGGTGCTTGAACTTTCCCGCCGTCTCGCGAAACTGATCGGCGACAGCTTCGATATCGAGATCGTCGAGGCTCACCACAATAAGAAACAGGATTCACCTAGCGGGACCGCATTCATGATCGGCGAGGCTATCGCTGAAGCCCTGGGCCGCAATCTCAGCGCGAACGCTGCATACGGCCGCCAGGGCATGGTTGGTCCCAGGTCGCATGAGGAGATCGGCATCCATTCCGTGCGCGGCGGCGACATCGTCGGCGAACACACGGTCATATTCGCCGGCCAGGGCGAACGCATCGAGATAACCCACCGCGCCCATAGCCGGGATAATTTCGCGCGTGGCGCGCTCCTGGCCGCCAAATTCATTGTGCGCCAGCCTGCCGGCCTCTACACGATGCAGGACGCGCT